>JAZQPA010000105.1:0-1961 GCA_045628125.1 Bacteroidaceae bacterium | reverse complement strand
TTCCGCACGCTATTAGGCATTGACAGTGCGTCTCCTGCCTTCAGAACCGTAAAGATTGAGCCTCATTTGGGTGACATCCGTAAAATTGGCGGCATCATGCCACACCCTCAGGGCGAGATTAAGGTGGCTTATGAATACAAGAAGGACGGAAAGGGCAAGAAGGCTCCTGAATTCTTCAATGCAGAAATTGATTTGCCGGCACAAGTTACCGGTACATTCGTTTGGGCAGGAAAGAGCTACTCGCTACATGGAGGTAAAAACAATATTGAAGTAAAATAATAAACCTTATAATTAACACCAATATGAAAAATTTACAAATGTACATCAACGGCAAATTCGTTGAAAGCCGTTCAGGCAAATGGATTGATGTTTTGAACCCTAGTACCGAAGAGGTAATTGCCCGTCAGCCAGAAGGAACCATTGAAGACGTGGAAGAAGCATTGGATGCTGCCAAGGCCGCACAGAAAGAGTGGGCTAAGGTTCCAGCATGCGAGCGTGCTGCCTACCTGAAGAAGTTTGCAGCCGGAATCCGAGCCCGTCAAAATGAATTCATCGAAATCATCATGCGTGAGCAGGGAAAGACCCGCAGTTGGGCAACCACCGAGGTGGTTTGCACCGCTGAATACTTCGACTATATGGCATCTTTTGCCCGTCACATTGAGGGTGAGATTATCCAGAGCGATAACCGTGGTGAAACCATCCTGCTCAGCAAAAAGCCTATCGGTGTAGTGGCAGGTATCCTTCCTTGGAACTTCCCATTCTTCCTTATCGCACGTAAGGCAGGTGCTGCGCTTATCGCAGGTTGCTCTATCGTCATCAAGCCAGCTCAGCTTACTCCAGAAAACTGTACCGAGTTTGCCAAGATTGTTCACGAGGCAGGCCTTCCTGCAGGTTTGTTCAATGTGGTAACCGGTAAGGGCAGTGTGATTGGTGATGCACTGGCCGGTAGCCCTAAGATTGACATTGTATCCGTAACCGGTTCAGTAGGTGCCGGCGAAAGCATCATGAAGGCAGCAGCCAACAACATTACCAAGGTTTCCCTGGAGTTGGGCGGCAAAGCTCCAGTCATTGTTTTCCCTGATGCAGATCTGGATTTGGCTGCACAGGCAATTATCGACAGCCGAATCGGCAACAACGGTCAGATATGCAACAATGCCGAGCGTCTGTATATCCACAAGGACGTAAAAGAGGAACTTACCGCCAAGTTGCTCGAGAAGTTCCAGGCAGTTAAGGTGGGCGATCCATTCTCTGCCGACGACATCGATATGGGCCCACTGGTAGAACAGCGTGCTTTGGAAAGTGTAGAGGCAAAGGTTGCCAACGCTATCAAGCAGGGTGCCAAGATACTGTGTGGTGGCCACCGTGTAGGCGAAAAGGGATACTTCTATGCAGCAACCCTGTTGGACAACTGTACCCAGGATATGGATATTATTCATGAGGAGACTTTTGGCCCAGTGCTCCCTATCGTAGAATGGGAAGATATCGACCAGGTACTGGCTTGGGCAAATGACTGTGAGTATGGTTTGGCTTCTTCTGTATTCACCAACGACATTAATACCGCTGCACGCTGCTGCCGTGAGTTAGAATTTGGTGAGACTTATGTAAACCGCTTCCATTTCGAGGCCATCCAAGGATTCCATGCCGGTGTGAAGAAAAGTGGTATCGGCGGTGCTGATGGAAAGCATGGTGTAGAGGAATATCTTTCCACCCATGTGACCTATCTACAAACCCGATAATATAATTACTGAAAACTAAGCCCTCCACTATATCATCTGCAGATGAACTAGTGGAGGGTTTTGCTTTGTGTATTGTTTTTTCAACTTTAATCACTATCTTTGCACCATGCAGATACTTCTAGCGAATGCCAAAATCATGTACGGGCAATCGGACGTGCAACCGCTGTCCGAACCGTTGTTCCAATCCACGGCCAACCGACTGGCTATGGAGATGGCAGCATGCGA
>JAZQPA010000104.1:0-5727 GCA_045628125.1 Bacteroidaceae bacterium | reverse complement strand
CACCGCCTCCGGAAAGATGGTCTCCATCGCTGGCGTTCGCCCGAACTCCATCGTGAACGTCTTTGACATGCAGGGCAACATGGTGAAGACGATTGTGGCGACCACTGCCAACTTCACCTTCGCTCTCCCCAGCGCCGGCGTGTACATCGTCAAGAACGGCTACACCGCCAAGCGCGTGAACGTTCGCTGATTCGCAATCATTTTGCATTAAACCTTTGCCGAGGTCCCGTGAATGCGCCGGTCCTCGGTTTTTAATTATCTATATTTGGGTTCAAAAGTTTTATGGCATGAATTTTTACTGATTGAAAGTCTGCCATTTAGGAACGGTATTGTTCCGCATAAAGGAGAAACGATGAAAAAGATGGTTTGTGCAGTGTTGTTTGCCGTGATGGCTGTTTTTTCCACGGCGGTTTTTGCTGAAACAGGAAACCCGTGTGCAATGCCCGAGAATCTTGATGAGATAGACGGGGTTTACCAAATAGGCACCTGTGGCGACCTCTACAAGTTTGCGGAGATTGTGAACTCGGCCAAAGATGGTTATCCCACGATCAGTGGAAAGTTGACTGCCGATATCGTGGTGAATGATGAAGTTCTCAATGCCGATGGAACCTTGAGCGCAGATTCTGCAAGCTTTATCCAGTGGGTGCCGATGGTAGTTAATGATCGTGCGCAGGTTAGTCTTGATGGCGATGGCCACACTATCCGTGGACTGTATGTCAATGATGCTTCAGTGAAAAGATCCGGCTTGTTTGGCGCAATGGATGGCTATCTCGATATTATCGGTTTGGGTATAGAGGATTCGTATTTTAGGGGGGAGTCTGTTGGAGCCTTTGTCGGGTATAATTTCTATAGTAACGGATTGACCATAAAAAACTGCCACCATCAAGGTGTTGTGGTTGCCTATGGCGAAGGGGATCTTTATGTGGGGGGGCTTGTAGGGATGTCTTATGGGGCAATCCATATTGAAAATAGTTTTAACAAAGGTTCTATCATCGTGGGCGATGCGTCACAGTATTATGTAGGGGGACTTATTGGTAGAAATGATAGAGATGCTGTCGGAATTAGTAATAGCTATAATACCGCTTCTATAAGTGTTAAGGGAAAGGGTAGGTCTTATGTTGGAGGCCTTATTGGTCATCGTTATGATTCAAGTGGTCGCAATAACACTATGTCTATTGAGAATTGTTATAACGTGGGTTCTATAACCATAGTTGATGTAGAAAATTCTTCAGTTGGTGGTTTGGTAGGGCATGTCGCTAGTGTGTGGAAAATTGCAAATAGTTTCTTCCTTGGTTGGGGAGAAAATTTTGGCGGTATTGGAAAACCGGCGGAGGCTTTCAAGAATGGTATTGTTGCTGCCATGCTGCACAATGGTAATTCTATGTGGGGGCAAGGTAAAGACTATCCAGATTTCAGCGGTGACCTTCCCGAAACAATTAAGGTGAGTTCCCTTAAATTGGTGACTCATGATGATCAGACCCTTGAATATCCATCTTCTTATGTGGAAGGCGATGCCTTTGATCTTCCCAGAAATTTGGTTCGTGAAGGCTATGTTTTTGCAGGCTGGTCTTTGAAGAAAATCCCGGAATCTGCTGGGGATAGGGTAGCTGCCATTGGGAAGGATGATTCTGGAGAAAAAACCTTTTATGCTCAGTGGATTTCACCAATATATGGATGCTATGAAATAGGGACTGTTGAAACGCTATTTGGATTTGCGGCGGCAGCAAGTAATAGCGAGGGTAAAATTTGTGGTAAATTGACGGCGGACATCGTTATCAATGAGAATGTAATTGGTGCTAATGGCTCGTTGAGTGATAACTTCTCCGATTTTATCCAATGGACACCGATATATGTAGGTTCTGAAACGGAGGTGACCTTTGATGGTAATGGCCATACCATTCGCGGAATGTATGTGGATGCCACAGACGATAGCGATGTGGGCATGTTTCTAGGTGGCGGGGGTGTAGTCTCTATAAGTAATCTGGGAATAGTTGAATCGTATTTTGGAGGACGTGGATGTACCGGTGCAATTATGGGGTATTGTGAAGGGGAAACTATATCGATTTCAAATTTCTACACCGTAGAATCTGTCATAGGGTCTGGTTTTGAGTATATTTCTGGAGGCTTTGTTGGTATTGCCAACTGCGATTTGACCATCCAGAACAGTTTTAATGCCAGCCCTGTAAATGTGGGCCATACCGACGATGAGTACGCTATTCCGGGAGGCGCTCTAGTTGCTGCGTCTGGTGCTGGAAAGTTTATTGAGAATAGTTTCTTCATCGGCGAGGGGGACAATTTTGGTGCTATAGGGAAATCCGTAGAAAAATTTAAGAATGGCGTCGTTGCAACGCTTCTGCATAATTACAAGGGAAATGGAGTAGACGGCTCTATATGGGGTCAAAAACAAGATGCGGAGCTTCCGGATTTTAGTGGAAAGGTTTCCCAAACGGTAAAAACCAGTAACCTTTTTTTAGTTATGTATGACGGTCGTATTTTTGAAGGCATAACGGCTTATGTAGAAGGAGAAACTGTTGTTCTTCCCGTAGATATGACTCGTGAAGGCTACATTTTTGCGGGCTGGTCTACAAAGAAAATTTCTGGATCTGCTGCTGATATGGTGGCGTCCGTTAGCGAGAAGGATTCTGGGGACAAGACCTTCTATGCCCAGTGGGTTGCGCCTGCAGGCGGCTGTTTTGAAATTGCTACGGCTGAAGCCCTTTACGGATTTGCTGCAGCTGTGAATAAAGGCAATGTTGAAATATGTGGTAAGTTGACGGCAGATATCGTGGTGAACGAGGGTGTGCTCAATGAAAAGGGCGATTTGAGCGGAGATTCTCTTAGCTTTGTTCAATGGACTCCCATTGGTACGGATGACAATCCATATATGGGCGACTTTGACGGTGCTGGGCATACCATTAGCGGCTTGTACCTTAATGACATGTTCAGAGAATATGTAGGCTTGTTTGGTAAAATAGGTAGTGAAGCGAAAGTGAGAAATATCGGTGTGTTGGACACATATTTTAATGGTTCTGAGCATGTTGGTGGTGTAGTTGGAAAAGATTCTGGCTCTGTTTCCGACGTTTATAATGCCGGTACGGTGTGCGGAATGTATAGTGTTGGTGGTGTGGTCGGGATGATTGAGAATGCTGAACTCAGCAATGCTTATAATATAGGAAGCGTGCGAGGAGAATCATGGGCTGGCGGCATTTTTGGATTTGTTAGAGCCAGTAGCGTCAGCAGGGTTTACAATATGGGTGCAGTAAGTGGTAATGATGGTGTCGGAGGTATTGTCGGGGTCAGCGATGATAACTCAGCTATTGAGTTTGTCTATAACGAGGGGTCTGTCAATGCTAAAGAAGTTGTTGGTGGCTTGGCAGGGGATATCTATAATGAGACTTTCCTTAAGAATAGTTATAACGCTGGACCAGTGACAGGGAATAGTAGGGTTGGCGGTATTGTTGGAACCGTGACACAAGGCGGTAAAATTAGGGGTGTGTACAATACTGGCTCTATTCATGGTAAAGATAATGTGGGTGGATTATTCGGCTTAACATACGGGTCGACCATTGAAAAAGGTTACTTCAATAGGGATTTGTATGCTGGGGACGCAGGTGTGAATGATGATGAATATGATAATGAATCCGTTGTTGAATCCGTTGACGGCAAGACCACCGCGGAACTTGCCGCTCTTGATGTAGCATCGGCATTTGAAAACTCCGAAGACATGTGGCAAGGAGGTGATAGCACATCTTCTAAGGGTTGGCGGATATACACACTTCCGAGTTTAAAGGATGTGGGAACAGCACCGACTGTTAGTGTGGTTGACCCAAAAGCGACAGAGATTGAAATCAGCAATGCCAATGAACTTTTCAAGTTCGCTGAATTTGTAAATGCAGGCAAAACTACTCTCAACGCCAAGTTGACTGCAAACATCGTGGTGAACGAGGGTGTGCTCAACGATGACGGCACCTTGAATGTGACTGATACCAGCAAGTTTGTCAAGTGGACCCCCATTGGAACAGATGCTAATTCATTTGCAGGAACTTTTGATGGCGATGGCAAAACAATCAGCGGGTTGTACTTTAATGATGAAACCATGGAACTTATAGGGTTGTTCGGGATCGCAGAGAAAGCGACGATAAAGAACGTTGGTGTGGTGGATTCCTATTTCAGTGGGTTGGGCGCAGTCGGTGCCGTTGCGGGGAGTGCTTTTGAGAGCGACATCAGCAATGTTTATAGCGAGAGCGCTGTGAGAGGCGGAGAAGCTGTGGGAGGCATTGTCGGTGTCAATATTGGCACGGTCACTGAAAGTTACAACAAGGGCTCTGTGAGTGGAAATGAAAATGTGGGGGGCCTTGTCGGAATCAATGCTGGAAGTGTTGATTACAATACTGGTATTATCAAGGCCAACACTGGTAAAGTTATTGACAGCTATAATATGGGGGCTGTGAGCGGGTCTCTCGATGTTGGAGGTGTAGTTGGCCTTGTTGATGACGGAGGCGAGGTTAGTAAAGTCTATAATACAGGTGCAGTGAACGGCGAAGAATTCTTAGCTGGTGGACTGATAGGTGGAATACAGAAAGGCTCTCTTAATGCCGGGTACAATATGGGTGCAGTAAGTGGGAAAAACTCTGTCGGCGGCGTGGTTGGTGGTTCTGCTGATGCCTCTATTGACAATGTCTATAATACAGGCGCAGTGAGCGGTGAAAATGCCATTGGGGGTATTGTTGGAGGAAATGAGGGTGGCATTATCAGTAATGTTTTGAATATGGGCTCAGTGATGGGAACAAAAGATGTTGGCGGTATTGTAGGCGGTATGGGAAATAATTCTATCAGCAACTGTTACTTTGATAAAACCATCTTCGATGGGAATGCTATTGGTGAAAAGTACGGTGAAGAAATAGATGAAAGTGACTTTGGTAAAACTAGTGCCGAACTTGCTGCTGGAATGGACGTTGTCCTCGATGCAGATTTTTGGGTTGTCGGCGCGGTAAGTGAAAATGTCAAGCGAGATACCCTCTACTACCCGTATCTCAAGGTCATTGGACCGCATAAATATGTGTTGGGCGACGTGAAGAAGTACGCTATCGCGGTTGCTGTGAACGACGAAACTATGGGAACTGTGACAGGTGCTGGAACGTACGAATACGGCACAGAAGTTGAAATCAAAGCTGTAGCGAATGAGGGCTACAAGTTTACCGACTGGACCGATGACGTGAAGGCTTCTGCCGAGCGCACCATTGTTGTGACTGGCAATATTACCTACACGGCGAATTTCAAGGAGATTCCGGCTTCTTCCAGCTCCTCCGAGGCAAAATCTAGCTCTAGCGAAGCAAAATCCAGCAGTAGCGAAGCAAAGAGCAGTTCTAGTTCTGCAAAGAGTTCCTCAAGTTCCGCGAAGTCTAGTTCCAGCGAAGCGAAGTCCAGCTCCTCCGAGGCGAAGTCTAGCTCCAGCGATGCAAAGTCCAGCAGTAGCGGCGCCAAGAGCAGTTCCAGTTCTGCAAAATCTAGTAGCAGCGACGCAAAATCCAGCAGCAGCCAGAAGGAATCTATCATCGCTCAGGCTCAACTGCCGCAGTTCAGCGCCACCGCCTCCGGAAAGATGGTCTCCATCGCTGGCGTTCGCCCGAACTCCATCGTGAACGTCTTTGACATGCAGGGCAACATGGTGAAGACGATTGTGGCGACCACTGCCAACTTCACCTTCGCTCTCCCCAGCGCCGGCGT
>JAZQPA010000103.1:0-1625 GCA_045628125.1 Bacteroidaceae bacterium | reverse complement strand
TATAAGATTACCGGAAAATCCATGCAGTTGCTCAAGAAACAGCGTATCATGGAAGAGGGCGTTGATGCCTGGGGACCGATGGCTTATGCTGACGGACGACTGATAGTCCGCGATTCAAAGAATGTGATTTGCCTGAAAATTAGTGAATAAGAATAGATAAGATATGGACAATATAACCCGTAGAAAATTCCTGCATATCGGTGGATCTGTGGCCTTAGGCGGCCTGTTCATCGGTGTGGCCGGCAATAGCCTTTGGAAAATGTTTCTGCATCCAGACCAGCTGTTCTATGACAGCAAGCGTGTGAAGGATGCCGATGCATTGGCTCTGCGCAACAGTCAGTTCGTTTCACCTTATCGCCGTACCTTCGGCTTTGTGGCTCCTGACGAGGTGACTGCCTTTGAAATGAACAAAGGTAGCGTGATTTTAGCTACTCCGAATAATGTATATATATATGGTATCTCCGGTGAGTTGCAGAACAACTTCCCAGTGCCAAGCGATTTACGTGATCTGGCGGTATTCGAGGACCAGATTTACCTGCTGTACGGTGCACGCGTAGAAGTGTACAGCATGCAAGGTGATATGGTGAAGAGTTGGGATGCCTGCAGCGAGGACTCGGATTACTGCTCACTGACTGTGTTTGAGGGTGGTGTATTTGTGACCGATGCCAGCAACAAGAACATCTGCAAGTACAACCTGGATGGTACGCTGGCCCGTTTCATCAACAGCCCTAAGGGATTCATTGTACCCAGTTATTCGTTCGGAATCACCAACATGGACGGAGTGGTGTATGCCTCTAATCCCGGACGTCATCTGATAGAACAGTATACCGCCGATGGTGAGTTTGTATCGGCATTCGGTAAGGCCGGAGCCGGAGACGGTGAGTTCAGCGGTTGCTGTAACCCTGTGATTCTCACAACCAATACAGCCGGAGAGATTCTGACATCGGAGAAGGGAGTTCCACGCATCAGTTGCTATACCCGTGACGGCCAGTTCCGCAGTGTGCTGTTGGATCAGAAGGCATTGGGTGGCGGACATGTGGCCTACGACATGCGCGTGTATAACGATAAACTGATTGTGGTGGGCGGAGACAAGGTTTCCGTTTTCCAGTATAACCGTCAGGTGAGCCAGCAGACCCTTTGCGGTACTTGCGACCTGGATTGTCCAATGAAAGTATTAGCGTAACTATGGAGAAGAGTCCTATAAATCGCCGCGAATTCTTCAAGAAGTGCGGTTCGGTACTGGCAGGAGGTTCCATCCTGGCTACCGGTGGTGTGCTGGCCACTAAAGCTAAAGCCAAGCAGGCTGATCTGTTCTGGCAGATAGATCCAACCAAGTGTACCCAGTGCGGACGCTGCGAGACCGACTGTGTTCTGCCGGTATCGGCAGTCAAGTGTTTCCATGCCAATAAGGTGTGCGGTTACTGCGACCTGTGTGGCGGTTACTATCGTCCAAGTGTGAAGGATCTGAATACAGCAGCAGAGAATATGATGTGCCCAACAGGCGCCATTAGCCGTAAGTTTGTGGAGGAACCTTATTTTGAATACACCATCGATGAGAGTTTGTGCAACGGTTGCGGTAAGTGCGTAAAAGGCTGTACATCGTTTGGTAACGGTTCGCTGTTTCT
>JAZQPA010000102.1:0-7582 GCA_045628125.1 Bacteroidaceae bacterium | reverse complement strand
GCCAATGCAGAACTGCGTGAAAGTCGTGCATTAACCTCGATAACACGGTAATCCTCGCTCTCAGGGTCGAAAGCATACTGTACGTTACACTCACCCACAATGCCGATGTGACGGATAATCTTGATGGCCAGTGCACGCAGTTTATGGTATTCGCTGTTGGTCAGTGTCTGTGAAGGAGCGATAACGATACTCTCACCGGTATGGATACCCAGCGGGTCAAAGTTCTCCATGTTGCAGACGGTGATACAGTTGTCGTAACGGTCGCGAACCACCTCGTACTCAATCTCCTTCCAGCCCTTCAGGCTCTTTTCCACCAGCACCTGTGGGGAGAATGAGAATGCCTTTTCGGCAATCTTGTTCAGTTCCTCCTCGTTGTCGCAGAAACCAGAACCTAAACCACCTAAAGCATATGCAGCACGAATGATGACCGGATAACCCAGTTCCTTGGCTGCCTGACGGGCATCAGCAATATTCTCAACGGCCTGGCTCTTGATGGTCTTTACATCAATCTCATCCAGACGCTCCACGAACTTCTCGCGGTCCTCGGTATCGATGATGGCCTGAACCGGAGTACCCAGAACCTGTACATTGTACTTCTCCAGAATACCCTGCTCGAACAGCTGTACACCGCAGTTCAGTGCGGTCTGACCGCCAAATGCCAGCAGAATGCCCTGAGGACGCTCCTTGGCAATAACCTTCTCGACAAAGAATGGGGTAACAGGAAGGAAGTAAATCTCATCAGCCACACCCTCGCTGGTCTGTACCGTTGCGATGTTAGGATTGATCAGAACGGTCTTGATTCCCTCCTCCTTCAATGCCTTTAATGCCTGTGAGCCAGAATAATCGAACTCACCGGCCTCACCTATCTTCAATGCTCCTGAACCCAGCAGCAGAACTTTCTTAATTTCGTTTCTTTCCATAATCACAACAGTTTTACGAAGTCATCAAATAGGAACTCGGTATCCACAGGACCGCTGGCTGCCTCGGGATGGAACTGGGCAGAGAACCAAGGATTTACCTTGTGGCGGATTCCCTCATTGGAATTATCGTTCATATTCACGAATAATGGCTCCCAATCAGCCGACAGGGTCTCGTCGTCCACGGCATATCCGTGATTCTGACTAGTAATGAAGCACTTGTTGGTGCCAATCATACGAACCGGTTGGTTGTGAGAACGGTGTCCGTACTTCAGTTTATAGATGGTGGCACCGGCTGCCTTTGACAGCAACTGGTTTCCCATACAGATACCCATACATGGACGTATCACTGGATTAGCCAGGAACTTGCGGATGTTAACCACAGCATCCTCGCAGGTGTCAGGGTCGCCTGGACCATTGGCCAGGAAAAGTCCATCGAACTCCAGTTCATTGAAGTCGTAGTTCCAAGGCACACGAATCACCTCAACACCACGCTTCAGCAGGCAGCGCAGAATGTTGGCCTTAACACCACAATCCACCAGAACCACCTTCTTTTCCGCACCCTCGTTGTAACGGATGATCTCCTTGCAGCTCACCTTATCCACAAAGTTCACACCGCTGTAGTTGGCGTAAGGAATGTTCTCAGGCTCATCGTCGAACACAATCTTACCCATCATCACACCATGCTCGCGCAGCACTTTAGTCAGCTCGCGGGTGTCGATGCCGGTGATGCCGGGAACCTGCTCACGCTTCAGCCAGTCGGCCAGACTCTCCTTGGCGTTCCAGTGACTGAACTCCGTGCTGTAGTCGCTTACTATGATGGCTTCTGCCCAGATGCGGCTGCTCTCCATGAAGGTTGGAATACCGTTCTCCTCCAAAGAGAATGCAGGAACACCGTAGTTACCTACCAAAGGGTAAGTAAGTGCCATCAGCTGACCGGCATAGGATGGGTCGGTCAAACTCTCAGGGTAACCCATCATGGCAGTGTTGAATACCACCTCGCCCGCAACCGGCTTGTCGTATCCGAAACTTTCACCATGGAACTGGGTTCCATCGTCCAGGATCAATGTTACTTTTCTCATTGTAATACTATATATACTATTATATTTTACTCTCAAATTGTCACTCCAAAAAAAAGGCTGAGGGGACTATCCCTCAGCCTTTTGATATTAATTGTTGTATTCTTGCCAACTCTTAATCTTAATGTCTTCCAAATCCATAGCACAAACAGCTTCGATAAATGCTTTAGCCAGTCGGGCATTGGTCATCAGCGGAGTGTTGTGGTCGATGGCGTCGCGACGGATGCGGTATCCGTTGGTCAGCTCGCGCTTTGTCTGGTTCTTCGGAATATTGATGATAAGGTCGAATGTATGAGCGGCAATCATATCCACTACATTGTTCTCGCCTTCCTCATCTGGCCAGCAAACCTTGGTACACTCAACACCGTTCTCCTTCAGGAAGGCAGCGGTACCTCCAGTTGCGTAGATATTGAAGCCCTTCTTTACCAACTGCTGTGCTGGCTCAAGCAACTGAACCTTAGCCTTAGCACCGCCGGAAGACAACAGGATGTTCTTCTTGGTTGGGAGGCGGTAGCCTGTTGCAATCAATGCGTTCAGCATAGCCTCGTTCATATCGTCACCCAAGCAACCAACCTCACCGGTAGAGCTCATGTCCACACCCAGAACAGGGTCAGCATTGCTCAGACGGTTGAATGAGAACTGAGAAGCCTTAACACCGATGCGGTCGATATCGAACTCACCCTTATCAGGACGAGAATATGGAGCATCCAGCATAATCTTGGTAGCAGTCTCGATGAAGTTGCGCTTCAGAATCTTACTTACGAATGGGAATGAACGTGAAGCACGCAGGTTACACTCGATAACCTTAACCTCGCGGTTCTTAGCCAGGAACTGGATATTGAATGGACCGCTGATGTTCAGCTCAGCTGCAATGCGGCGTGCAATCTTCTTAATCTGACGTACAGTGCTGAAGTAGATATTCTGTGCTGGGAATACCATGGTAGCATCGCCAGAGTGAACACCGGCATACTCTACATGCTCAGAGATAGCATACTCTACCACCTCGCCCTTATCAGCTACAGCATCAAACTCGATTTCCTTGGTATCCAGCATGAACTGAGATACAACTACAGGGAAGTCCTTAGAAACCTCGGTAGCCATGCCCAGGAAGCGCTCCAACTGGTCATCGTTGTAGCAAACATTCATGGCAGCACCTGAAAGTACGTAAGAAGGACGAACCAATACAGGATAACCTACCTGATCAATGAACTCCTTGATATCATCCATGCTGGTCAGTGCACGCCAAGCTGGCTGGTCGATGCCCAACTTATCCAACATAGCTGAGAACTTATCGCGATTTTCAGCACGGTCAATATTAATAGGTGAAGTACCCAGTACAGGAACACCCTGACGGTACAGCTTCATTGCCAGGTTGTTTGGAATCTGACCACCTACAGATACGATAACACCCTTAGGCTGCTCCAAGTCGATAACATCCAGTACACGCTCCAGTGAAAGCTCGTCGAAATACAGACGGTCGCACATATCGTAGTCGGTAGATACGGTCTCAGGGTTATAGTTGATCATGATAGACTTGTAGCCCAACTTGCGCGCAGTGTTGATGGCATTTACTGAGCACCAGTCAAACTCTACTGAAGAACCGATACGGTAAGCACCGGAACCCAATACGATAACTGACTTCTCATTGTGATACCACTCGATGCTGTGATCCTGAGGATCCAGGCAAGTCTTCTTCCACTCCTCAGTGGTCAGTGTGTCAGCATTGGTTGGCTCTACCTGACCCAGATAAGTGAAGTACAGATAGTTGGTCAACTCAGGATGCTCACCACCTACGGTCTCGATACGGCGAACGGTTGGCAGAATGCCACGGGTCTTACGGTTCTTGCGAACCTCCAGGTTAGCCTTCTCCATGCTGCCCTCTGGTTTCAGAACGAAACGGGCAATCTGGAAGTCAGAGAAACCTGCAGCCTTAACCTCGCGCATCTTCTCGTCAGAAATCTCATCCAGGCTGTTGAATGCCTGCAGCTCGTGCTTCAGGTCAACAATATGCTTCATACGGTTCAGGAACCATACGTCAATCTTGGTCAGTTCCTCAATGCGCTCTGGGGTATAACCCTCCTCCAATGCCTGAGCAATAGCGAAGATACGCAAATCGGTTGGGTTCTGCAACTCCTCCTCCAGGTTGTCGAACTTGGTGTGGTCATTACCTACGAAACCGTGCATGCCCTGGCCAATCATACGCAAACCCTTCTGGATCATCTCCTCGAAGCTGCGGCCAATAGACATAATCTCACCTACAGACTTCATGGAAGAACCGATCAGACGGCTAACACCGGCAAACTTGGTCAAGTCCCAACGAGGAATCTTACAGATCATATAATCGATAGATGGAGCCACATAAGCAGAGTTAGGAGTACCCATCTCGCCAATCTGATCCAAAGTATAACCCAATGCAATCTTAGCAGCAACGAATGCCAATGGATAACCGGTAGCCTTAGAAGCCAAAGCAGAAGAACGGCTCAGACGTGCGTTGATCTCAATGATACGGTAGTCGTTGGTCTGTGCATTGAAAGCAAACTGGATGTTACACTCACCTACAATATTCAAATGACGTACGCACTTTACACCGATTTCCTGCAGCATGGTAACCTGCTCCTTGGTCAGAGAACAGGTAGGAGCCACTACGATAGACTCACCGGTATGGATACCCAGTGGGTCGAAGTTCTCCATGCTGGCAACAGTGAAGCAGTGATCGTTAGCGTCACGGATTACCTCAAACTCGATTTCCTTCCAGCCCTTCAAGCTCTCCTCAACCAATACCTGAGGAGCGAAAGTGAAGGCACTCTCAGCAATTTCCTTAAACTTCTCCTCGGTAGGGCAAACGCCGGAACCAAGACCACCCAATGCATATGCAGAACGGATCATGATAGGATAACCGATGCGGCGGGCAGCAGCAACTGCAGCCTCCATGGTCTCGCAAGCCTCAGAAACAGGAGTCTTCAGATCAGCCTTATCCAATTCCTTAACGAACAGGTCACGGTCCTCAGTGTTCATGATAGCCTCGACAGAAGTACCCAGAACCTGAACGCCATACTCAGCCAGAACACCATTCTGATACAAAGCAGTACCAACGTTCAAACCGGTCTGACCGCCCCATGCCAGCATGATACCGTCAGGACGCTCCTTCTTGATAATTTCTGTAATAAAATGAGGAGTGATAGGCTGGAAATAAACCTTGTCAGCAATACCCTCACTTGTCTGAATGGTTGCAATGTTAGGATTTACCAGCACTGAGCTGATACCCTCCTCGCGCAAAGCCTTCAAAGCCTGAGAACCTGAATAGTCAAACTCACCTGCCTGACCAATCTTCAAGGCACCAGAGCCAAGAACCAGAACTTTTGTCAATTTCTTCTGCATATTATTTGGTTTTTTATTACTTTAACAACACCAATAGGTTTAATCGGGACAAAGTTAGTGCTTTTTTTGAAATTCTCGGGGTATCAAGAACGTTTTTTTTACTACATTTGCAAAAAAATAAAGGAAGCATGAAAACAATTGTGAATCGTTTGGAATGGATAGATTGGGCAAAATGCATAGCCATCTTCCTAGTGGTGTTTGGTCATATGCGCAGCCCGTATATGGGTTATATTTTCTCTTTCCACATGCCTTTCTTTTTTCTGATATCAGGATTCCTACAAAAACGGAGAGCATTGCCTCAGGAACTGCAAAATTCGGCTAAATGCCTGTTGGTTCCTTATATACTATTCAATATTTATCTGTTGATTTACAGCTATTTAACCGGTGAATACAATGCCGATTATCCTTTGAGCATGGTATTGGGATTGCAGTGGAATCTGAGTATGGCTTGCCGTCCGTTATGGTTCCTTTGGGCGCTGTTTTTCAGTCGTTTGCTGTTTACGGCACTTCCCCGAAAGTTGGCTCAGTTTATCGCCATTCCTATTATGATTCTATGTTTCTTTATGAACGGCACGGAATGGATGAAGGCCGACACCAACTACTTCCAGTTGTGGACCGTGGCTGAATGTTACCCGTTCTTTGCACTGGGATCGGTGGTAAAGGACTACAAGGTGCAGAACTGCCTGAATAAGCTGAATCCTTTATTCAGTTTGGTTATATTAATAGGTATATTTATAACAGCAGGTTATTTTACCACCATGAATGGCGGAGTGAACATTTTCCGTTGCCATCCTGGCGATAATGCCCTGTTGTTCTATCTGACTGCAGGACTGATGTCGCTGTCGCTTTTCATCCTGACCTCTATTGTTTTCCGTAAGGCAAACAAGAACATACAGCTCATTTCCGAGGGTACATTGCTGATATTTGCAGTTCATCAGAGCATCTTGTGGCCGCTTCACGAGCATCTTACTCATGGACTGGTATCCTTCCTGGTGGCAGTGGGACTGATTACCGTATTCTGTCCTTTCATCAGCCTGTGCAAGAAATATGCTCCGGTACTGATCGGAAAATGGAAATAAAACATTAAACACGCATGGAACTACTGAATCAACTGGTTGGCACGGCCAACGATATTATCTGGTCATATCTGCTGATGACTCTGCTGCTGGTATGCGCCATTCTGTTTACCATCAAGAGCCGTTTTGTGCAGTTCCGCATGATCCGGGAGATGTTTCAACTGATTCTTTCCAAAGGCCAGAAGCCGCAGAAAGGTCAGCGTCATGTCTCATCGCTTCAGGCATTTATCGTATCACTGGCAGGTCGTGTGGGTACGGGAAACCTGGCAGGTGTGGCAACAGCGTTGGCTATCGGTGGTGCCGGTTCCGTGTTCTGGATGTGGATTACCGCCCTGTTGGGTTCTGCCATTTCCTTCTTTGAGTGTACATTGGCCCAATTATATAAGGTGAAAAAGGGTGACGGTTTCATTGGTGGCCCTGCCTACTACATGCTGCATGGTTCCAAGCAAAGAGGTTTGGCCATGTTCTTTGCGGTTTTGAGTGCGGCATGCTTTGGTGTTTCCTATAATACCGTACACAGCAATACCATCTGTGCTGCTGTACAGGAATCGTTCCATATCAGTCCCGTGTACATAGGACTTTTCCTATTTGTGGGCACCTTATTTATTATATTCGGAGGTTTGCACCGCATCATCCGCGCTTCCAGTGTGATTGTTCCCGTCATGGCATCCATCTATATTCTGCTGGCCATTACCGTGGTGGTACTGAATGCGGGTAAGTTGCCTGGCATCATCGAACAGATTGTGTCTCAGGCATTCAGCATGAAAGCGGCTGTAGGTGGCGGAATAGGTGCGGCATTAGCCCAGGGCATCCGTCGCGGATTGTACAGCAACGAGGCCGGTATGGGTACATCACCAAATGTAGCGGCTACAGCCCACATCTCCCACCCCGTGAAACAGGGATTGATTCAGGCATTCGGTGTATTCGTGGATACCTTAGTTATCTGTACCTGTACGGCGTTTATCATCCTGCTGAGCCCAATTCCATTGGATGGAACAGCCAACGGTATCCAATTGACTCAAAGAGCATTAAGCGAGCATATCGGTAATTCCGGTTCCCTGTTCATTGCCTGTACTGTGCTGATGTTTGCCTTCAGTACCATTCTGAGCAATTACTATTACGGCGAATCCAA
>JAZQPA010000101.1:0-5630 GCA_045628125.1 Bacteroidaceae bacterium | reverse complement strand
AAACAACTGCAACAGATGGAATGTGTTATCAAGTAGATTACTATAACTTGGATATGATACTGTCGATAGGGTATCGAGTGTACACAAACGGACCCCTTGTGTAGTATTGAAATGTCAGAGAAACGATTAAAATTTCAGGTTTGATATAAAAATTATCTTAAAAGGTAATTATTTTCGGGGTTTATTGCTAACTTTGCAGCATCTTAACTCATAATAAACATGGCAAAAGTAAAAATACATGAAATAGAACAAACGGATAAGGCAGGATTGTTCACCATCTGTTTTGAGGGTAACGACGAAACCGAGTTTGAGAAGTTCGTCATGAAATTCAAAGGTGATGCTGAACGTAAACAGGATTTGCAAGTTATCTTGAATGCTATCCAAAAGATGCTCTCTGTAAGTGGTTTCTTGGATCGTTATTTCCGTCCAGAGGGAAAAATGAATGACCATGTGGTCGCATTACCCATCGAACGTGGTAAGTTGAGATTGTATTGTCTGCGTATGTCAGATAGCGTGCTGATTGTAGGTAATGGCGGAATTAAAACTACTAGAACGTATGATGAGGATGCGGATTTGAGCGGGTACGTGATTACTCTACAAAAGCTTGACGCACTTTTGAAAGAAGCTATCAAAAGTGGTGTTGTGAGCATAGAAGAAACAAATATCACAGCAACAGAAAATACTTTTGAGCTATGAACAAAGCAGCACAATTATTTCATCAAATATTAGATGAGACCCCAGAATCTCTGAAGACGGAGATTGAACTTTCTTTTGCAGTAGCAGACAGAATCGATGCTTTGCTGAAGAAGAAAGGCATGACACAGAAAGAACTGGCACGCTTGACTCATACATCAGAAGCTGCTGTGTGTAAATGGCTTAGTGGCACACACAACTTCACTTTCTCAACTATCGGAAAAATCTCTGCAGCCCTTGAGGCTCCAATCATCAATGTGCCGACATATACCTACAGCGAGGAAATAGAAACGGCACGTACTATGGTTGCTGAGGATGCCGCTGAATACGGGAAAGGCAGAGGAGAGGTTTAAGTAAACCGCATTCATGCAATAAATATACTACCTGTGTACACAAAATATCACCTTGTGTCGTTTTGAAATAGAAATAGCGGAGAGAAACGTACGGGTGAGATAGTTCTCTTCACTGAGTATCTGAAGATGGAAAACGTATGCAGTTCCTGCTACAAAACAGGCATGCCAGGCATTGGGAAATGCTGTCAGAATGCCTAAATAGAGGAGATCAAAGCCTACGAAGGCGGGATTGCGACTGATGCGGTAGATGCCACGGGTTACCAACGATGTCTCTTTCTTTTCGGGTATGCCTGCTCTCCAATTGTCTTTCATGGTGAGCATTCCGGCACAGAAGAATAATACGCCAAGGGCTGATATGCCCACGCCAATCCTTGCCACCATGAGGGTAATGCCATGAGGTTCAAACAGATGCTCAACAGCTCCACTACGGGCATGCTGAAGGTGAGAGCCTTGATGGCCAATTCTATGTTCTTCACGCGCTCCGGCTTGTTTCCCTTGCCCAGAATCATGGTTGCCGTACCTTTTCTGCGCTGCTGAATTACTTTTATAAAATAGGCTGCATAAAAAGCTGCCATTACACTGATTATTGCAAATTGTGTGTTCATTTTCTGTTCTATTTGTTCATATTATTAACAGATGCAAAGGAACGGCATTTTGAACAAATGGAATGATAAAAAATGGACATTATAGCTGTGATAGTGCAAAAAAACAGCATTCAGCTAGTGCTACTCCCGTTCGAGCTTGTAGATCTTTACCATATCCTTGTCACCACCGAGGAGATGGCTGCATCGGTTCAGCATGCCGGTATCCCGGAAACCGCATTTCTCCATCACTCTGCCTGATGCAGGATTGCCTGTGAAGTGGTCGGACCATATATCTTGGAAGTGCATGGTATTGATGCAATAGTCTATCATTAGGCGCAGAGCCTCGGTACAGATGCCTTTATTCCAATGGGGTTTGCCTACCCAATAGCCCACCTCGCAGTCATTCTTGCCGATAGGGATGTTGCTTGTAGCGTGAGTGAAGTAGCCCATGGCTCCTATGGCCTCGCCAGTTTCCTTGAGAACAATGGCCCAGGTCTCTTTATTGTTGAACACGGTGCGGATGATCTCGCGACTTTCCTCTACGGATTGATGTACAGGCCATCCTGCACGGGGACCTATATCAGGATCGGAAGCGTATTTGTACAGTGCCTCGGCATCTGATTCCTGCCAGGGGCGGAGAAGAATTCTATCTGTCTGCATAGGATTATTATGAATCTGGAATAGTGTTGCTTTAGGGGATACAAAGGAACTGCATTTTATAGATACTGAGGAATAAAAAATGGACATTATTGCTTTTTCAGGCAATAATGTCCATTTTGATGAGTTATTTCAACAAATCGGGGCGTAACTCCTTAGTGCGTTTCACTGCCTGCTCCATCTCCCAGTTGCGGATCAGTTTCTCGTTTCCTGAAAGCAGCACTTCGGGAACTTTCCAGCCTTTGTAATCTGCCGGACGGGTGTAGACAGGTGGGGCCAGAAGGTTGTCCTGGAAAGAGTCGGAGAGGGCACTCTGCTCATCGCCAATGCTTCCGGGTATGATGCGGACAATGGCATCGGTCATTACGGCAGCAGCCAGTTCTCCACCGGTCAATACATAATCGCCTATACTTACCTCCTTGGTAATCAGATGCTCACGGATGCGCCAGTCGATACCCTTGAAGTGACCGCACAGGATAATCAGGTTCTTCTTCATGGACAGTTCGTTGGCCATGGGCTGATTGAACTGCTCTCCGTCAGGACTGGTGAAGATGATTTCGTCGTACTCACGCTCGGCCATCAGGGCACTGATGCAGGCATCGATGGGCTGGCACTGCATGACCATTCCCGCACAGCCTCCGTAAGGATAATCGTCCACACGCTTGTGCTTGTCGGTGGTATAGTCGCGCAGGTTGTGCACATGAATCTCCACCAGATTGCGCTTCTGGGCACGGGCCAGGATGGAGGTGTGGATGAACGGTTCCACCATCTCGGGCAGAACGGTCAGGATATCGATGCGCATAGGCTGGGTTGTGGCCAGTTCCATGCGGTGATAGTCTTCGCCAAAGATATAGAAGGAACCGGTGGTGCGTAAACCCACCGAACGGTACAGACGCTCGTTGTCCGGTTTGTGAGGATCGACAGCCAGGGTTACCTTAGGAATGCCCAGACGGGTGGCGTGCTCAATGCCTTTCTTCAACAGAGCGGTACCGATGCCCTGACGGCGGTATTCCGGAATGACAAACATGGAATCCAGGTAAAACTCACCGGGACCGGTCTCCAGATCCATTTCCAGGAAATCCTCGCTGGCATCGCCAAACATAGGGAAGGTTACCTGACGGCGCTCGGCATAATCGGTTCCGTCATAGGCCACCAGGGCTCCAACGGTCTTGCCGTCTATCTCGGCTATCCATCCGTGTTTCCAGGTATACATGGTGTCCTCGCTCTGGCATACCTTCAGCGCCTTGGGCAGAATCTCATTACTCTCGTCCGTGCGCTGGCTCTCGTCATAAACCGGATGATCCAGGGCTTCCATGATGGTGATGGCCAGAAAAGGAGCATCCTCCAGTGTGGCCGGACGTATATTGATAGTGGGTTTCATTTCTTTCATCTTTAAAATACTTTGGCAAAAAGTGCGGGTTTGGAAAGGAACAGCTGGCATTTCATCTTGTCCATGCCTTTCAGACGGTGGTGATACTGTTCTACAATCACACGCATCTCTTCCAGCATGGAGGGCTCGCTCTTGTAAACCGAAAGGGCATACATGCAGTAGTGCTTGGCTATGGCATCCTGCAGGCGCTGGGAGTACTTACGGCTGTAGTACAGCATGCGCTCGAAACCAGCCAGGGCTCCGAATTCCTTTTGCTTCAGGTCGCGCTTCACGATGTTATCCTTACGTACCACACAATGGTAATATCCCTGATTGTTGAACAGTGCCTTGGCTGCGTGGCGCATGTACTGGAAATTGAACATGCGGTCGGCATTGTGCCCGTACTGAGGTTCAAACTGCACATTGGTGCGTTTGATGATGCTGGTTCTGTACAGCTTATTCCATACATAGGTGTTGTCCCGGTAATAGGGGTCGTCAAACAGGTTGTACAGCATGGATTCCTGATCCAGCTCCATCTGTCGTGCGCGGTCTTTTTGGGGAACATCGGCAATGCCGCACGCCACCATATCATAATTGCCCTGTTTCTGCAGCATGAGATAGTGATCCAGCAGATGCTCATCCACATAAGCGTCACCGTCCACAAAGGTCACAAATTCGCCAACAGCATGGGAAAGCCCGTTATTTCGGGCAGCACACACGCCCGACTGTTCCTGCCTGATGACACGGATACAGGGATTTGCCTCGGCATAGCGCTGGGCAATGGATAGGGAATTATCGGTGGAGCCATCGTCTACTACAATAATCTCGACCTGCTTTTCCAGATTATTCAACAGACTGTCCAGGCAGAGCGACAGGTGCTCGCCTTCGTTATGAACAGGTATGATGACCGAGATTTTGGGTTGTTCTTCCATTTCCTATTGGTTTGTACGGCAAAGATAAACAAATTTTTGATTTAATTTCTGCTTTTCCGTATTAATTTGGTAAGAATGGCTATCTTTGCAATACAAACTTAAAATTAGCTATTAAACGGCGACAACTAAATGGAAAAACTTTTTACGAAACGCGACATTAATGATTTCGCAATAATTACATTAGGTCTGCTGATCTATGCTTTTGCATGGGCCATTTTCCTTCTTCCTTATCAGATTACTACAGGTGGAACAGCCGGTATTGGTGCTATCATTTACTATGCAGTGGGTTTTCCAATGCAGTATACGTATCTGATTATCAATGCTTTTTTGATATTCTTAGCACTTAAGGTTTTGGGTTTGCGCTTTACCATCCGAACCGGATATGCTATTCTGGTGCTGTCCTTCTTCCTGGAGGCTTCGCAGGAGTTTGTGCAGAGTTTTGTACAGGCCGATGTGTATGAAACCTTGGCCGATGGTGCCCGTGTGCCACTGGTTCTGGGTAAGGGACAGGAGTTTATGGCTACCTTGCTGGGTTCTGCTATGTGCGGTTTTGCACTGGGTATGGTGTTCAATGCCAACGGCAGTACCGGTGGTACGGATATTGTGGCTGCGTGTGTGAACAAATACCGCGATATCTCTCTGGGTAATGTCATCCTGATGTTTGACCTTTCTATCATCGGCAGCTGCTACTTTGTGTTCCACAGTTGGCAACGTGTTATCTTCGGTATCGTGGCGCTCTCGGTCAGCAGTTTTGTGATTGATTATGTGGTGAACCGCCGCCAGAGCAGCGTGCAGTTCTTTATCATGTCAAAGGAATATGCCAAGATAGCCGACCGTATTAATGTGGATATGCACCGCGGTGTTACTGTACTGCAGGGTACCGGATGGTATACCAAGAATGGAGTGGAGATTCTGATGGTGGTGGCTTCCAGAAGACAGTCGCGCGAGATTTTCCATCTGATTAAGGAGATTGACCCGAAGGCTTTCATTACCCAGAGCAGTGTGATAGGGGCTTATGGTGAGGGATTCAAAACGATTAAGA
>JAZQPA010000100.1:0-30487 GCA_045628125.1 Bacteroidaceae bacterium | reverse complement strand
AGGAATCTTAGGAGCAGATGTGATAATCTGTACCTCCACCTGGGTTGGCACATATGGCAGACTGTCCTGAGGGATATTCTTGAAATATCTGCGGACATCAGCAGGTGTCAGTTTGATGTCACCCACCAATTTCTGCTGCATTTGCTGAACAATCATTCCGTCACGAACAGTTTCCTGAAGTTGCTCGCGGATCTGTGCAGAGTTCTTATTGAAATACTCTTCCATCTTTTCCTTCGAGCCGATCTGCTGCACATACCAGCTCATCTGCTGCTCCACACGCTGCATCACCTCGCTGTCGCTCACCTCAATACTGTCGATGGCTGCCTGATGCATATACAACTTCTGGATGGCCATCTGCTCAGGAATAACGCAATATGGATCGCCATCCCATTTTTGACCCTCGTACTGGGCACGGATTCGCTCGGCCTCAACATCCGACTTCAGGATTGCCTGATCACCAACAACCCAGACCACTTCATCAATAATGTTGTTCTGCGCAAATAGTCCCTGTGCAACGAACAACCCCAATAAGGTCATCAGAAAAAATCTGAACTTTTTCATATTATGCGAAATGTATTTTTTCATTTATAAATTCTCTTCAATGCTTTCTCATTAATGGCCACCTGATGGCGCTTTTTCAATCCGTCCATCCAAAGACGCTCCAGATGATTCTGATAGTCATCAACCAGCCCATCTCCGGCATCCTCAAAACTGTCCGGATATTTTTTCAGTTCCTTGCCTAAGATTCCATAAACAGGATAATCTCCATCTGCCTGTGCCTTGGGACCTCCAAACGCCAGTTCATCCACATGCTCATTCTGGCCCAGGATAAACAGACTTACAGGACTCACACGGACATTCTGAAACACATGACTGTAGTCCGGATTCTCAATAAGCGACTGCCATTGGTCCTGTGGCTGCTTGGAGAGCAGTTTCTTGACCAGTTTCTGAGCTTTCTTATTCTTGCAATGATAAACCACTCCTTTGAAACGTGGGATATCCCAAGCGTATTTTTTCTGGTTATCTGAAAAATACTGTTTCAGACCGGAGAGATCCTCTTCTGCATTTCCCATCACCTTACGGTCATGCAACAGGTGAATCAGCAGGCCTGAACGGTAGTCATCCATCGCTACTGACTCCATTGCGGCTGCAGGAGCTGGGGTTGCAACCAGGCCATCCTCCTGAAAGCCCACCTTCAGACATTTCATCAGATGGAAACCATCTGTAGACAGGATTGGAGTGGACATCTGGCCTTCACTCAATCTGAATGCTACCGACTCCAAATCGGCCAACAACTGATTCCGGCCCACCCATTCCACCTGAACAGAACCTGATGCCACCCTTGAAGCGGCAGCCATGAAATCTGATCCGGAAAGAACGGCATTATAGAGAGAATCCATCCGGGTACGCAAGGTTTGCTGTTCGCCATAGGATGCCCGCTGGCGTAAAGGCAGTGTGAAATGAATGATCTGCACACAAGGTTTACCCGCATAAACTTTTTTCCAATCCGAAGATTGCGCTACCGGACTATTTGCGGCAGAGGAAGAAAGCAAAGACATTTTGTGACGGAATTCTGCCAGAGTATCCAAGTGCAAAGCCTCTGCTTCTGCCAGCAGCAATCGCTTATTGATAAACTGAGGCAAGAAGTCGTCAACCTGCTCTTTGGAGAAATCTGCAGCATCCTGGTTACGTTCATAATCCGAACAGAATTCGGCCGAAGAAACAAACTTGCCGGCTACAATCATAAGCACGTCAGAACTATCCTGAGCCTTCACAAAAAGTCCAAGACAGCAAAACAAAGCCGCAAGTATATATTTAGTCATTTTATGCACGTTACAAAATTGTTGCGAAGATACAGAAAAAAAAAGAGAAAGAGAGGACATTCTTACAGAACATCCTCTCTTTTTTTGTTTTTTAGCAATTTCCGAGCAACAAGGGTTAAAAGAGTGTCTTATTACCCTTTAATGCCCATATAATTGATTGCAGAATTATTCAGGTCTACTATAATTTGGAGCCTCACTTGTAATGGTCACATCATGTGGATGGCTTTCAAGTACACCGGCATTGGTGATACGGGTAAACTTAGCATCGTGCAGAGCCTCAATGTCTTTAGCACCGCAATATCCCATACCTGCACGAAGACCACCAACCAACTGATAAATAACCTCCTGCAGAGTTCCCTTATAAGGAACACGTGCTGCAATACCTTCTGGAACCAGTTTCTTCACCTCTACAGTACCGCTCTGGAAATAACGGTCCTTTGAACCATTCTCCATAGCCTCCAGAGAACCCATACCACGGTAAGACTTAAACTTACGGCCATTGAAGATGATGGTATCACCTGGAGACTCCTCTGTACCAGCCACCAGAGAACCGATCATTACACAGTAACCACCAGCAGCCAGAGCCTTAACCACATCACCGGAATAGCGCAAGCCACCGTCAGCAATCAAAGGCACACCAGTACCCTTCAGGGCGCAAGCTACATCATAAACTGCAGAAAGCTGAGGAACACCAACACCTGCAACCACACGGGTGGTACAGATTGAACCAGGACCGATACCTACTTTAACGCCATCAGCACCTGCTTCAGCCAGCATCTTTGCAGCAGCACCGGTTGCCACATTACCCACTACGATATCAACGCCAGGGAATGCAGCCTTAGCCTCCTTCAGCTTCTCAATTACAAACTTTGAGTGACCATGAGCGGTATCGATAACAATAGCATCAGCACCAGCCTCAACCAAAGCCTTCATACGGTCCAGGGTATCATTGGTTACACCAACACCAGCAGCCACACGCAGACGGCCCTTGCTATCCTTACATGCCATTGGCTTATCCTTAGCCTTGGTGATATCCTTGTAAGTGATCAAACCAACCAGTTTGTTGTCAGCTGTAACAACAGGCAACTTCTCGATTTTATGCTCCTGAAGAATACCCTCAGCTGCAGCCATATCGGTACGGACCTGGGTTGTTACCAGATCTTTACTCATAATATCGTCTACCGGACGGTCCAGATTCTTCTCGAAACGCAAATCACGGTTTGTAACAATACCAACCAGATGATTTTCTGCGTCAACAACAGGAATACCACCGATATGATACTCTGACATAATATTTAAAGCGTCACGAACAGAAGAACCGCACTGAATGGTGACAGGGTCATAAATCATACCATTCTCAGCACGCTTTACAATGGCTACCTGACGAGCCTGCTCCTCAATTGACATATTCTTGTGGATAACGCCAATACCACCTTCACGGGCAATAGCGATAGCCATTTTCGCCTCAGTTACTGTGTCCATTGCAGCAGTAACAAAAGGAACCTTAAGTTCAATATTACGTGAGAATTTTGTAGAAAGTTCCACGGTGCGTGGAAGAACCTCCGAAAATGCCGGAATCAAAAGGACGTCATCATAGGTCAATCCGTCCATTACAATCTTGTCTGCAATAAATGAAGCCATAAGTTACTTGAAAAATTTATTGCGTGCAAAATTACACAATTTCCGGCACATTTCGACCTTTTCCGGCAAGTTTTTTTTATTTTTTAATTTGCCATCTCGGAAATGAACTTTATGCGCACCAGACGAAGGTCTTCCTCGGCATAATCATCGCCAAGTTTGTCCAAAGCCACATTGATGGAATCGGTCTCTGCATGCATGAAATAATCATAAATCTCATCCATATAATCCTCATCCATGATCTCATCCAGGAAGTAATCAATATTCAATTTCGTTCCTGAATAAACGATAGCCTCTACCTCCTCCAACAATTCACTGAAATCGATGCCTTTGGCCAATGCGATATCATCCAGTGCCACCTTACGGTCGATACTTTGGATAATGCTAACCTTCAGCTTTGAGCGGTTGGCCACAGTGCGTACACGCAGATCTTCCGGACGCTCTATCTCGTTCTCTTCACAGTGACGCTTAATCAGTTCACAGAATTCCTTTCCGTAACGTTTCGCCTTTCCCGCACCTACACCCGGAACATTCTGCAAGTCTTCCAAGGTTATCGGATACACGGTAGCCATTGCCTCAAGCGATGGGTCCTGGAATATCACATATGGAGGGACTTTCAATTTCTTTGAAAGCGACTTGCGCAAGTCCTTGAGCATATTGAACAGAGCGGGATCAACCGCACAGGCTGCACCGCCATGTGCTGCAGAGTCATCCTCTACATCATCAAAACGGTTATCCTCGGTAATCATGAATGAGACAGGACTTTCCATAAACTTCAGTCCGGACTTTGACACATGCAGGATACCATAATTCTCCACATCCTTGGTCAGGTAACCGGCAATCAGGGCCTGACGGATGACAGCATTCCAATAATGGTCATCTTTCTCATCGCCCTCACCAAACAGTTCCAGTTCATTATGCTTTTGAGACAGAATATCATTGGTGCGCTTTCCGATCAGGAAATCGATAATGTAATTAGCCTTGAAGTTTTCCTTGACCGCCAGGATGGCCTCCATCAGAAGGAACAACGAATCCTTTGCCTCAATCTGTACTTTCGGATGCAGGCAGTTGTCGCAATTTCCGCAATTATCCGGATCGTAGTTTTCACCGAAATAATGGAGCAGCAGTTTACGGCGGCACACTGATGATTCCGCATAAGCGGCTGTCTCCAAAAGCAACTGCTTGCCGATATCCTGCTCAGCCACCGGCTTTCCTTCCATGAACTTCTCCAACTTCTGCAAATCCTTGCTGGTATAGAAAGCCACACACAGACCCTCTCCACCGTCTCTACCCGCACGTCCTGTTTCTTGATAATAACCTTCCAGGCTCTTTGGGATATCGTAATGGATCACAAATCTCACATCCGGCTTATCAATACCCATACCAAAGGCGATGGTAGCCACAATGATGTCGATTTCCTCCATAATGAATTTATCCTGAGTAGCTGAACGGGTGGCAGAATCCATACCAGCATGGTAAGGCTCCGCATTTATATCGTTTGCTTTTAGGATTTCCGCAAGTTCTTCCACTTTCTTACGGCTCAAGCAGTAGACGATACCGCTTTTCCCGGGATGCTGCTTAATGAACTTAATGATTTCCCGGTCGATATCTTTGGTCTTTGGACGTACCTCGTAATACAGATTAGGACGGTTGAATGACGAGCAGAACTCAGCTGCATCCGGCATTCCCAGGTTCTTCTTGATGTCACCACGCACCTTGTCGGTTGCAGTAGCAGTAAGCGCTATCAGCGGGGCATTACCTATCTCATTGATAATCGGACGGATTCTCCGGTATTCCGGACGGAAATCATGACCCCACTCCGAGATACAGTGAGCCTCATCCACCGCATAAAAGGAAATCTTTATGGTACGGAGGAAATCCACATTCTCTTCCTTGGTCAATGATTCGGGCGCCACATATAGCAGTTTGGTCTTTCCGCTCTGTATGTCAGCCTTAACCAGATCAATAGCAGTCTTATTTAAAGAGGAATTGATAAAATGAGCCACGCCATCCTCCTCGCACACATTACGGATAGCATCCACCTGATTCTTCATCAAGGCGATCAGAGGGGAAATGACAATAGCCGTACCCTCCATCAGCAATGATGGCAACTGATAGCACAAGGATTTGCCTCCACCCGTAGGCATAAGCACAAAGGTATCATGTCCCTCCAGGAGGTTTTTGATGATATCTTCCTGATGCCCTTTGAATGAATCGAAGCCAAAATACTTCTTTAATTCGGCCAGTAAATCCAAGTTGTTTGTCATAGTTCAGTTGCTTTAGTTAACATGCGACCAAACAAAGTTATAAACAACTTTTGAATTATCCTTATTTTTTTACGAAAAAAACAGATTCACAATCAAAAAAACTTGCAGAACGCCCTTTTCAGGCATTCTGCAAGTTCTGTAAATTACTCTTCTCCAGTTGGGTCTTTGCATATTCCACATCCACTACAAGAGATTTATCCTTTCCTGACGGCACCTCAAACATCGCATCCATCATCAGGCTTTCAACGATGGAACGAAGGCCGCGGGCTCCCAGTTTATATTCCAAAGCTTTATCAACAATAAAGTTCAGCACCTCATCGGTAAACGACAGTTCCACCCCATCCATCTCAAACAGTTTCACGTACTGTTTTATAATGGAATTCTTGGGCTCAGTCAGAATATTACGCAGCGCTTCCCGATCCAAAGGCTTCAGATAAGTAAGCACAGGCAAACGGCCGATGATTTCAGGAATCAGACCAAACGACTTCAAATCCTGTGGAAGGATATACTGCATCAGATTGCCCTTATCGATCTTGGCCACATTCTCCACAGCACCAAAACCTACCACATGGGTATTCAGACGCTGGGCAATTTTCTTCTCAATGCCATCGAAAGCACCTCCGCAAATAAAGAGGATGTTCCGTGTATTTACAGTAATGCACTTCTGGTCGGGATGTTTACGTCCGCCATTGGGTGGGACAAGTACTTCGCTTCCTTCCAGCAACTTCAGGAGTCCCTGCTGTACACCCTCTCCACTCACATCACGGGTAATGGAAGGATTGTCGCTCTTTCTGGCAATCTTATCTATCTCATCAATAAATACGATTCCGTGTTCTGCACGCTTCACATCATAGTCACAAGCCTGCAGCAGGCGTGTCAGGATGCTCTCAATATCCTCACCCACATAACCTGCCTCTGTAAATACGGTGGCATCAACGATCGTGAAAGGAACATCCAGCAATCGGGCAATGCTTCGGGCCAGCAGGGTCTTACCGGTACCCGTACTTCCCACCATGATGATATTGCTCTTTTCTATCTCTACGTTGTCCTCGGCAACGGTCTGGCCCAATCGTTTATAATGATTGTATACAGAAACTGACAGATACCGCTTGGCATCATCTTGTCCGATTACATACTGATCCAGAAAGGCTTTTATTTCCTTTGGCTTTGGCACGTGCTTCCAATCTGTGGTCTGCACATTATTGGCCGAGCTTTTCATTGCCTCCTGAACAATGTGATAAGCCTGGTCGGCACAGTCGCTACAGATGAATCCGCTCAATCCGGTAATGAGCAGTGGCACATCTTTTTCAGACCGTCCGCAGAAACTGCAAGTTCTTGAATTTCTAGCCATGATTACTTCTTACGGGTTAAAACCTGATCAATCATGCCATAATCCTTTGCCTCAGCAGCAGTCATCCAGTAGTCACGGTCAGAGTCAGCCCATACCTTATCATAAGGGGTGTGTGAATGGTCAGCGATAATGGTATAGAGTTCTTTCTTCAGCTTCTGAATCTCACGGGCGGTAATCTCAATATCTGAAGCCTGTCCCTGAGCGCCGCCTAATGGCTGATGAATCATCACACGGCTATGAGTCAAAGCTGAGCGCTTGCCTTCCTTACCTGCAACCAGCAGCACGGCTGCCATTGAAGCGGCCATACCGGTACAGATAGTAGCCACATCACTGGTAATGAACTGCATGGTATCATAGATTCCCAGACCGGCGTATACAGAGCCACCAGGGGAATTCAGGTAGATGGAGATGTCCTTGCCTGGATCTACAGAATCCAGATACAGCAGCTGTGCCTGCAATGTATTGGCGGTATAATCGTTAATCTCTGTACCCAAAAAGATGATGCGGTCCATCATCAGACGGGAAAAAACATCCAACTGAGTTACGTTCAACTGGCGTTCCTCCAGGATATAAGGATTCAGGTATCCGGCCTGAGACTTGATAACGTCATCAATCACCATACCACTTACACCAACGTTCTGGGTCGCAAACTTTCTAAAATCGTCTTTAATATTCATATTATATATGATAGAATAAAAAGGAAGGAGGCCGAGGTATGAATAACCTTCGCCTCCCTCCGGAAGTCTTATAATAATGGATGTATTATTCCTGCTCCTGAGCAAACATCTTATTGAACTCCTCAACTGATACAGTCTTTGGATCCAATGTAACCTGAGTCTTAACAGCTGCAGCAATCTTGTTCTCGATTACGCGGTTAACCAGGCTCTCTACAGATGCCTCCTTCTTCAGCATTTCCTTAACGTAGTTGTCCAACATGTCAGCAGGAACGTTGAACATACCGTACTGTGCGAACTGTGCCTTGGTTACCTGCTCAGCCATCTTGGTTACATCCTCGTTGTCAACCTTGATGTTGTTAGCGCTAACCAGCTGCTCCTTGATCAGGTGCCACTTCAGCTCCTCGATGCTCTTCTCGTAGTTCTCCTCTACAAAGGCCTCACCCTTATCCTTGTTGTTCAGCAACATGATCTTCTTCAGCAGTGCGTCTGGGAACTCCAGGTCACCTACCTGTGCCATCAGATAATCGCGCAGGTCAACCAGGAACTTATAGTCAGAATCAGACTCAAAGCCCTCTGCCAACTGCTCCTTGATCTTATTCTTGAACTCCTCTTCAGAGTTTACAGTACCAGCGCCGAATGCCTGGTCAAATACCTCCTGGTTCAACTCAGAAGCAACGAAGCGGGTAATCTCCTCAACCTGATAGCTGAAGTTACCGGTGTGCTCACCCAGCTGCTCCTTCTCAATCTTCAACAGGCTGCTCAGCTCGTTCTCGTTAGAGTCGTAAGCTACTGATGGGTTGAATGTCAGGACATCGTTAACCTTTGCCTCATTGAAGATAGCCTTCTGCTCGTCATTCTTCATATAGGTAGGCATCAGAGCAACGTTCTCCACCTGGATACCGCCTTCCTTTACAGCGCCGTTCTCATCCAGCTCAGCCAACAGACCACGCAACATATCGTTGCCACCCTGATAGTCCTCAACCTTCTCCATCTTACCAGCACGCTGCTGATACATCTTGCACTGGTTCTCGATCAACTCGTCGGTAATGTCCAGGTTGTAGTATGGCAGGTTGTCGCTCTCAGATACTGCTACGGTGAACTCAGGAGCGATAGCGAGATCGAAGATGAAAGTGAACTCATCCTGCTCGAAGTCTACCATCTGCTGCTTCTCGCTTGACAGAGGCTCGCCCAACATGTTGATGTTGTTACTCTTGATATAATCGTAAAGGCTCTGCTGCAACAGCTTGTTTACTTCCTCTGCCTTAGCTGCAGGACCATACTGCTTCTTGATTAAGCCCATTGGAACCATACCCTTACGGAAGCCTGGAACATTGGCGTTACGACGGAAAGTCTTCAGTGACTTCTCTACCTGTGCCTGATAATCTGCAGGCTCTACCTTAACGGTAAGTTCTGCGCTTACCTTACTGGTGTTTTCTAATGAAATATTCATCGGATTCTATATTTGTTATTTATACTTCAAAAATTACCTCTGCAAAAGAGTGTGCAAAATTAATGCTTATCTTTCACAAAATCAAATTTAACCCAAAAAAATTAATATAAAAGGTGTCTTTCGATTACACGTTCTCCTTTTCCACTTCACGTTCACGCTGTTCCCGTTCCGCATCAATCAGCTGGAAGTCCTTCTGGCGGAGCACAAATCCGCTACCCAAATACTTCTCACGAACGATTTTATTCTCAGCCAGCTCCTCGGGAGTTCCCTGGAACAGGATTCGTCCCTCAAACAGCAGATAGGCACGATCGGTGATACACAAAGTCTCCTGAACATTATGGTCTGTAATCAGAATACCGATATTACGGTCCTTCAGCTTCCAGACAATGTGCTGGATGTCTTCCACGGCAATAGGGTCAACTCCGGCAAACGGTTCATCCAGCATGATAAACTTAGGATCGATGGCCAGGCAACGGGCAATCTCGGTTCGGCGGCGCTCACCTCCGGACAGCTGGTCACCCAGATTCTTGCGGACCTTCTCCAAACGGAACTCCTTGATCAGGCTTTCCAGCTTTTCCTTCTGGTATTCCTTCGACTTACCGGTCATCTCCAATACGGATGCGATGTTATCCTCCACCGACATTTTGCGGAACACACTGGCCTCCTGAGCCAGATAGCCGATGCCGTGCTGAGCACGCTTATATACCGGATAAGAGGTTATCTCATGGTCTCCAAGAAAGATTTTTCCTCCATTAGGCACAATCAGACCGGTTGTCATATAAAATGATGTGGTTTTACCTGCACCATTGGGGCCCAGCAAGCCTACAATCTCGCCCTGCCTTACATTAAACGACACATCATTTACTACGGTTCTTTTACCATATATCTTTACCAATCCTTCCGTACGAAGCATCAGTCGGTCAGAACCATCCTGTTGAATCTGCAAATCCTCCATAACTTTTTAATCTTTGGCAAAATTACTCATTTTGTGTCTAATTTCGAGCATTATTTCAAAAACAAACTGCCGCATTGTGATTTTTTAGCGGATTTTCGCTACTTTTGCAAAAAAAAGATATGTTTCTATTTCACTGGTTGGATAGTTTAGGGAAATACATGATACTTATGGGGCGTACCTTCTCACGTCCGGAAAGAGTCAGAATGTACCTTAGGCAATACCGCACTGAATTGTCCCAGTTGGGCATTGATTCCATTGGCATCGTCTTACTTATCTCATTCTTTATCGGTGCTGTTATTTGCGTCCAGATCAAGCTGAACATCCAGAGTCCCTGGATGCCCCGCTTTGTCACTGGATATACCACCCGCGAGATTATGCTTTTGGAGTTCTCCTCTTCCATCATGTGTCTTATCCTGTCCGGAAAAGTGGGTTCAAATATCGCATCCGAATTGGGCACCATGCGTGTCACCCAGCAGATCGATGCTCTGGAGATTATGGGTGTAAACTCTGCCAGCTACCTGATTCTTCCCAAGATATTAGGTCTGTGCACAATGATTCCCATCCTGGTTACCTTCAGTATCGGAGCGGGTATTATAGGCGCCTATGCCACAGCCTGGTTTGGAGGCATCCTGCAGGCCGAGGACCTGACACTCGGTCTTCAGCACGATTTCCGCTCATGGTTTGTATGGGCCAGCATCATCAAATCTATCATTTTTGCCTTTATCATTGCCAGTGTTTCCTCGTATTTCGGATACACCGTCGAGGGCGGTTCCATCGAAGTTGGAAAAGCCAGCACCAATGCTGTGGTAAGAAGCAGTATCATAATCCTGATTTCTGATTTGTTCCTCACTCAATTACTTACCTGATGATCAAACTTATCGACTTACATAAATCGTTCGAAGGCAAGGAAGTCCTCAAGGGCATCAGTGCTGACTTCCAGGAAGGAATCACCAACCTCATCATTGGTCAGAGTGGTTCCGGAAAGACTGTGCTGATGCGGAACATTGTGGGATTGCTGGAGCCTACCACTGGCGAGATTCTTTACGACGGACGAAAATTCAGAGCGCTGGCCAAGAAAGAGAAGATGCTGCTCCGACGCGAGATGGGCATGATTTTCCAGAGCGCAGCCTTGTTCGACTCCATGACGGTACTTGACAATGTGCTGTTTCCTCTTGATATGTTCTCCAATGACACCGTGCGCGACAGAATCAGACGCGCCCGTTTCTGTCTGGACCGCGTCAACCTGCTGGAGGCTCAGAACAAATACCCTGGCGAGATTTCCGGAGGTATGCAGAAACGTGTTGCCATCGCACGTGCCATTGCCCTGAACCCCCGCTATCTGTTCTGCGATGAACCGAATTCCGGACTCGACCCTAAGACCTCACTGGTCATCGATGCGCTGATTCATGACATTACGGAAGAGTATAAGATGACAACCATCATCAACACGCATGACATGAACTCCGTCTTGGGTATTGGCGATAACATCATCTTCATCAGTGAAGGTCACAAAGAATGGCAAGGCAACAAGACCGAGGTGTTCAGTGCAACCAACCAGAAACTGAACGATTTTATTTTTGCTTCGGACTTGCTGCGGAAAGTCAAGGAAAGTGCCACGCACAACCAATAAAAAAAACAACACGCCATTCAGCGTGTTGTTTTTTTATTATAACGCAAGATTAATCTTCCAGACGCCATCCTGCTTAATCATCTCGTACTCCGTCTCCTCGGTAGTATCATTGCCAAAATTCAGCTTTACCCTAACCGTGGCGGTATCGCCGGATTCATTCAGCTTAACGTCGACAGCCTCAAACGATTTTACTCCGCCATACCTTTCCTCCAACAGTTTCTTGTTGGCCTCCATCAGATGGAATGTCAGACTGTCAGCATTCACTCCCGAAAATCCAGGATATGACAATCCTCCGGCAAAAGAATCATAATCGCCCTTCTGAATGGCATTCAGATAGCCTTCCAGAGATTCTCCAGGACCTTTGCTCTTGCAACCGGTCAACAGGAACAAGGCGGCAAACAATATGCTCCAAACCGTTTTCATCGGGTTTACTTTTGACGGATGAACACATTGATCGGGGTGCCCGAGAAATCCCAGAACTCGCGCATCTTATTCTCCAGGAAGCGGCGGTAAGGTTCCTTGACGTATTGTGGCAGGTTGGCAAAGAACACAAACGATGGGATCTGTGTGTTAGGCAACTGCGTACAGTACTTGATCTTGATATACTTACCCTTGTTTGATGGTGGCGGATAGGCCTCGATCAGTGGCAGCATCTGACCATTCAAACGGGCTGTAGGAATGCGCACGGTACGGTTCTTGTATACCTGAACAGCACTTTCCAGCACCTTGAAGATACGCTGCTTGGTAACGGCAGAAGCAAAGATAATAGGGAAATCTGTAAATGGAGCGAAACGGTCACGGATGGCATTCTCAAATGTCTTCAGCACCTTATCACTCTTATCCTCTACCAGATCCCACTTGTTTACAACCACCACCAGTCCCTTCTGATTCTTCTGAATCAGTGAGAAGATATTCAGGTCCTGTCCTTCAATGCCACGGGTGGCATCAATCATCAGCACGCACACATCCGAATTCTCGATGGCACGGATACTGCGCATCACCGAATAGAACTCCAGATCCTCATTCACCTTGTTCTTCTTGCGGATACCGGCAGTATCCACCAGATAGAAATCAAAGCCGAACTTGTTATAGCGGGTATAGATGGAATCGCGAGTGGTACCGGCAATATCGGTCACCACATTACGCTCCTCACCTATAAAGGCATTGACAATGGAAGACTTTCCGGCATTAGGACGTCCCACAACGGCAAATCGGGGGATGTCAATCTCTACCTCTTCCTCTGTCTTATTGGTAAACTTACTGAAAATCAGATCCAGCAAATCACCGGTACCGCTACCGGTCAAAGCCGAGATACAGAAAGGATCACCGATTCCCAAACCATAGAACTCGGCTGCTCCGTATGTATCAATATTGTTATCTGCTTTATTTACAACCAGAATGACTGGCACATTTGATCGTCTCAAAATGCCAGCTACCTCATCGTCCAAATCAGTGATACCGCTCTGAACATCCACCACAAACAGAATCACATCAGCCTCATCAATGGCCAGCTTTACCTGCTTGCGGATTTCACCCTCGAATATATCATCTGAATTGACAACCCAACCTCCTGTATCCACTACAGAAAATTCCTTGCCACACCATTCGCACTTGCCATACTGACGGTCACGTGTAGTACCGGCAACATCGCTCACAATCGCCTGGCGGGTCTGTGTCAGACGGTTGAACAGTGTAGATTTACCCACATTGGGGCGACCCACAATAGCTACTAAATTTCCCATGATTACTTAATCCAAATTATAGCCAAAATTCTTCAATTCCTTATCGTTGCTGCGCCAATCCTTGTCCACTTTCACAAATGTCTCCAGGAAGATTGACTTACCGAAGAAACGCTCCAGTTCCTTTCGTGCCTCGGACATCACCTTCTTGATGGCCTTTCCTTCATGGCCGATGATGATACCCTTCTGCGAGTCGCGCTCCACATAGATTACCGCATTGATCAGGATTTTCTTCTCCGACTCCTTGAAGCTTTCTACCGATACCTCTACCGAATAAGGAATCTCCTTATCATAATACAACAGAATCTTCTCACGAATTATTTCTGTCACAAAAAAACGTGCAGGCTTGTCGGTCCATTGGGTCTTATCGAAGAATGGAGGCGAATCGGGCAGCAAATCCTTGATACGTCGCATCACCACATCCACATTGAACTTGTTGGTGGCTGAGATTGGAATGATTTCAGCCTGAGGCAACTGCTCATGCCAAGCCTCCACCTGCTCGGTCAGTGCCTGCTGGTTGCTTAAGTCAATCTTATTGATCAGCAGCAGAATGGGAACCTGCAGACGGGAAACCTTCTCCAGGAACTCACTGTTCTTGTCGGGTTTCTCCACGGTATCGGTCACGTAAATCAGCACATCAGCATCCACCAGGGCCGATTCCGAGAACTGCAGCATTGACTCCTGAAGCTTATAGTTAGGTTTCAGCACACCCGGTGTATCCGAGAACACAATCTGCATCTCATCGGTATTCACGATACCCATGATGCGATGACGGGTGGTTTGCGCCTTGAAAGTCGCAATCGAGATTCTTTCCCCAACCAACAGATTCATCAATGTTGATTTTCCCACATTGGGATTACCTACAATATTTACAAAGCCTGCTTTATGCATATTATTAAAAATAACAAAAAGAACGCATCGGTCAAGTAAGGAATTATTTGAGAAATGCGTTCTTTCGTGTTTTTATCATTCAGTACTTATTTTGTGCCGTCACCGTTATAGCCCCACTTGAAGTAAGCTGCGCCATGTGTAAATCCGGCGCCAAAGGCTGTGAACACAATATTATCACCCTTCTTCAACTGGCTCTCATAATCCCAAAGGCAGAGTGGCATACATGCAGCACTGGTATTACCATAGCGCTGGATGTTCAGCATCACCTTATCCATTGGCACGCCTAAGCGGCTGACAACAGCCTCAATGATACGCATGTTTGCCTGATGAGGCAGCACCCAATCGATGGTTTCGTTAGTAAGACCATTGCGCTTAACCACCTCGGTACTGCACTTGCACATGTTGGATACCGCATACTTATATACGGTACGGCCCTCCTGGTGGATATAGTGCATGCCGTTGTCAACGGTAAAGTGTGACGCTGGGCATACAGAACCACCCGCAGCCAGATGCAGGAATGGCAAACCGATACCATCGGTACGCAAATAAGAATCCATCAGACCATACTCCTCTGTAGTAGCCTCCATCAGAACGGCACCAGCACCATCACCAAAGATAGGGCAAGTAGCACGGTCCTTATAGTTTACAACAGATGACATCTTGTCAGCACCAATCAGGATGACACGCTTATAACGACCGCTCTCAATCATACAAGCCACGGTATCCATAGCAAACAGGAAACCGCAACAAGCAGCAGAGAACTCAAAGGCATGAGCATTCTTCAAACCGCATTTACCGATAACGATAGATGCGCAAGAAGGGAACTGATAGTCTGCAGTGGAAGTAGTAACGATCACGCAGTCAATTGTATCAGGATCTACACCTGTCTTTTCCAACAATCTCTTACAAGCCTTGCGAGCCAGATAGGAAGTACCCAAGCCTTCCTCATTCAAGATACGGCGCTCTTTTACACCAATACGGGTCATGATCCACTCATCGGTGGTATCAACCATGTGTGAAAGCTCTTCGTTAGTCAGAACATAATCAGGCACATAACCTGCTACTCCTGTAATTACCGCATGTAGTTTTTCCATTATAAGTGTCTGTAATATTAAAACAAAAGTAGCTGGGGAACACGTCTGTTCCCTAGCTATTTCCCTTTTTTAGTTCAATCAGATAGCCTCTTCCTTAACGATAGCTACCTTACCTCTGTAGTAACCGCAAGATGGGCAAACAGTATGATATACATAGTACTCACCACAGTTTGGACATACTGCCAAAGTTGGAGCAACTGCTACATCATGAGTTCTTCTCTTTGCTGTTCTAGTGTTACCTTGTCTTCTTTTAGGATGTGCCATTTTTTTAAAGCTTTAAATGTTATTCTTCATTTTTAATAATTCACTCCATCTTGGATCAATACTGGTTTCATCCACCTCACCGTTGTCCTCCTGTTCCTGATCGCCACTTCGGATGGCCAAATGCTGATTCAGAATATCCAGCATTTGTGTGTTGCATTTTCCAGGTGCATGCACATGTTTAATCGGAACGTTTAACACGATGAACTGATAAATATAAGATGACACATCTATTGATCCCTCATGTTCCGGAATGGTCACAATATCATCATCTTCCATGTATTCTGTACCCAGCTTCACTATCAGCATGTCGTCAGTGTCAATCTCACAGTCCATGTCATCCAGACAGCGGTCGCAAGGCACCTGCACGGTTCCCTTGGTGTAGAATTTAAACTGAAATGAGCCGTCGGCCAGTTTGTCAACCACCAGTTTGCAGTCCACATTTCCGGTTCTTACATCCACGCTTTCCATCTCTTCAAAAAATGCATCACCGATACTGAATCCATACTCTTTCGATTCTGAATTCATACTCAGCAAATTTATCCGAAAATCAGAAAGCTTCATTTTTTATTAACCGCACAAAATCCAATTCGGGGTGCAAAGATACAAATAATTCTAATTATAAGACTATTAAATTCGTTATTTTTTTCATTTTATTCATTTTGTCACCTCATTAAGAATGGCCATGACAGCCAATGAAGTGTCGCGATGTTGCAGAACCTGCTCATAGTCCTTGCGTTCGTAGATGTCCATGATGGCCTCAAACTCATGTCCCAGACGGTGGGCGAACCTGTTGCTGCGTATGGTTTCCACCTCGCCTCCCACGCTGATTTTCACGGATGCCAGGGCATTATTGGCGCCTTCCACCATAATCCAGCCCTTTTCTCCCTGGATGAAACTCATGGAGGGACCGCCGCAATCCTTGGCTCCGGTGCAGGTAGCCACGAATGTAGGATACTTCATGATGACAGTACCCGAGGTGTCCACACCGTTGAATCCCAGATTGGCCCAATAGCTGGCAGATTCGGGCTTGCCGAACAGTCCTGCCACCAGATTCAGGTTGTACACATTCAGGTCGCGCAGGGCACCTCCCTCACAGGCCGGATCAAAAGCCGGAGCCACATCATGATTCAGGTAGCGGTCATAACGGCTGGAGTACTGGGAGTAGTTGCACTCCACGATATGTACTCTGCCGATTCGGGGCAGATTGGCCTTAATAGCCTCGAAATTAGGCATGAACAGCAATGACACGGCCTCAAACAGATACAGTTTCTTCTCAATGGCTATGCGGAACAGCTCTTCGGCCTGGCTCAATGTGGAGCAGAAGGGTTTCTCCAGAATCACATTGCGGCCGGCCAGCAGGGCTTTCCTGGCGTATTCAAAATGGACTTTGTTGACATTGGCCACATACACAAAGTCGGTATCCTGGGCCAGCAGGTCGTCATAATCGGTGCACACTCTGGCTATGTTAAACTTGGCAGCCAGCTGCTTTCCCTTCTCCAGGCTACCTGGACGGACAAAGATAGCAGCGATTTCAATCTGGGGGAACTCTGCGTTCAGAAGTGTCATCACTTCGGTGGCAATCATGCCTGAGCCTACTACAGATATTTTCATTTTTTGTTCAAATTTATGTTGGCAAAGATACGAGTTTTAATTAACTTTGCAACCCAAAGACCGGTAAATTATGATTGACCAAGCCACAAAACAGCGAATATTGGATGCAGCTCAGATTGTTGATGTTGTATCGGACTTCGTGAATCTGAAGAAGGCGGGTGTCAATTACAAGGGTTTATGTCCTTTCCATGCCGACAAGACTCCTTCCCTGACCGTGTCTCCAGCAAAAGGTCTTTACAAATGCTTCAGCTGCGGCAATGGCGGCGGTGTGGTGAAGTTCGTGATGGAGCACGAGCAGATGACTTACACCGAGGCGCTCAAATGGCTGGCCAACAAGTACCATATCGAGGTGCATGAGCGGGAAATGACCCAGGAAGAGAAGCAGGAGCAGAGCGATAAGGAGAGTATGATGGTGGTGAGCGAATGGGCTTGCCAGTATTTCGAGGACCTGCTTCAGAACAATGTCGACGGACGTGCCATCGGTCTGGCTTATCTGCGTAGCCGCGGATTCCGGGACGATATCATCCATAAGTTCCGTCTGGGATACAGTCTTGCCGACCGTTACGGACTGTGCAACTCAGCCAAGAAGAAGGGATTCGAGGAGCGTTTCCTGACCTCTACCGGTGTGTGTTATAAGATGGATGACGGACGGCTGCACGACCGTTTCTACGGACGTGTCATCTTCCCTTTCTTTACCATCAGCGGACGAATCGTGGGATTTGGAGGCCGCAAGCTGGACAGCCGCACCAAGGGTGTGGAGCAGAAATATGTCAACTCGCCCGAGAGTCCCATCTACGACAAGAGCCGTAACCTGTATGGTCTTTATCAGGCCAAGCAATCCATCGTACGCGAGAACCGCTGTCTGATGGTGGAGGGTTACACCGATGTTCTTTCCTTGCATCAGGCAGGCATCGAGAATGTGGTGGCTTCTTCCGGAACGGCGCTGACCACCGGTCAGATTCAGCTGCTGCACCGCTTCACCTCCAATGTCACCTTGCTGTATGACGGCGATGCCGCAGGTATCAAGGCGTCCGAACGCGGAACCGACCTGCTGCTGCAGGAAGGCATGAACGTGAAGATTCTCATCCTTCCTCAGGACGAGGACCCGGACAGCTTCTGCCGCAAGCATTCTGCCCAGGAGGTACAGGAATACATCAAGAACAACCAGGTGGATTTCATTCATTTCCGCATCAACCGCATGATGAAGGAAATTGCCGGCGACCCGCTGCGGAAGTCGGAGCTGATCAAAGCCATCATCCAGAGCATCTCCCTGATTCCGGACGAGATATCCCGTTCGGTCTATATCAAGGAAAGTGCGCATATCCTGAACACCGACGAGCGTATTCTCCTCAAGGGGGTTACCGATGCCCGGAAAACCCAGCGCGAGAACCGCAACAAATACAACAATACGAACACTCCTCCTCAGGCTCAGCCGGCCGATGGTCCTGTCCCTCCGGTTGAGGATGCACCTTTCCCACCGGACGAGATGCCTCCTTTCCCTCCGGAACCCGAAAGCCGGCAGGTGATGGCGGCTGCCATCAGCAATCCGTATCACGAGACGGAGACACTCATCATGCGCGAGCTGGTGCTGCATGGAGAGCATAAAGCGGCAGAGGGCGAGGACGAGAACGGTGAGCCGGTGGGCATCAATGTGGCCGACTTCATCTTCTACTGCATGGAGGAGGATGGTCTGTACTTCCACACCTTATTATATAGTAAGGTGCTGGACGAGGTGCGCGAGAAGCTGCAGGACAACCCCGAAATGCGTGTGGAATCCTACCTGCTCAGTCATCAGGACCCTGCCATCTCCAACATGGCGGCAGAGCTGGCTACCGAGAAATATACGCTCAGTAAGATTTACGCCACCCCCGAGTCTGCCGAGATTCCGGCCAATGAAATCAACAGGGAGCTGTCGTCCCGCCTGCTCCACCTCATCAACGATCTGAAGCTGAAGATTGTGGAAACCGAACTGAAAGAGACACAAAAAAAACTGCTCGATCCGTCATTAAGAAATGACGCCGAACAGTTAGGAGCAATCATGAAGAAACTTCAGGAACTGGTGAATCTGAAGAAACTCCTGGCCAAAGAAGCCGGTGACCGTATACTGTAACTATTTTGCTATCAGAATCACGCCTTCGGTAACAATGGCCTGGCGGAATCCCGCATCACGTACTTCCTGCAGCACCTCATTGGCCTCCTCCCTTTTGGTGAAGTTGCCCAATCGGCACACCCAGCGGGGAGACTCAAAATGAGCATATACCGGATAAAGCGGGAACAGGCGCTTCATCTGCTCGCCCACTTCCTCTACCTTCTGCTTGTCCGATCTCTTGTTTCCTCCTGCATAAACCAGAATACGGAAGCCACGTGCCTTTACCTTCTCGGCATCACGGAACTCACGTGCCTTTCTGATTTTATCCTCCATGGTTTCTTCCTGTTCCTCAACACGCGCGTTCAAAGGCTTGGTCATAGCCTGATACACCGCAGGAGCAATGTGTAAGTCCACATGTCCCTGGCCCGCACGGTCCTGACGGACAGACTGCTCTATGCTCTGTGCCGAAGCACAGAGCGATAGTAACAGTAGGAATCCCAATAGGATATTTCTTTTCATCCTAAACAGATTATTTGAAAGCATCAATGATACCCTTGAAATCAGCAGCCTTCAGAGAAGCACCACCAATCAGACCACCGTCGATGTCAGCCTTTGCGAACAGCTCAGGAGCGTTGCTAGCCTTGCAAGAACCACCATACAGGATAGTAGTATCGTCAGCTGCCTCTGCACCATAAACCTCAGCAACACAAGAGCGGATGTAAGCGTGGATCTCCTCAGCCTGCTCTGCAGTAGCGGTCTTACCGGTACCGATAGCCCAGATTGGCTCGTATGCGATAACGATGTTCTTCCACTGCTCTGCGGTCAGGTGGAATACGCTACCTGCCAACTCAGCCTTGCAAACAGCCTCCTGCTCGTTAGCCTCGCGCTGTGCCAGGCTCTCACCGATACAGAAGATAACCTTCAAACCGTTAGCCAATGCCAAGTCTACCTTCTCCTTCAGGATCTCTGGAGTCTCGTTGTAGTACTCACGGCGCTCAGTGTGACCCAGGATTACATACTCTGCACCAGTTGACTTAACCATCTCTGCAGAAACCTCACCAGTGTAAGCACCCTTCTCCTTGTTAGCGCAGTTCTCAGCAGAAACAGCGATAACGCTATCCTTCAACAGCTCAGCAACAGTTGCCAAGTGGATGAATGGAGTACCGATAACAACTTCACAATTAGGAGCATCAGCTGCCAAAACCTCCTTCAGCTCAGTAGCCAGAGCTACACCTTCCTGCAGGTTCTTGTTCATCTTCCAGTTACCTGCTACAATTTTCTTTCTCATTTTTTTCTTTTTTAATAAGTTAGATATCTTACTCTTTTTTCTCAGTTTACCAATCAATAGGAATCCTGTCCAAACCCTGTCGAGCAGGGTGATTATGCCCAGTGGAACCGCCAGCAGAAAAACCACCACTTTCCACAGGGTGCCGTAAGGTGTGCTTCCGTCCGTATTCACCAGATCGGTCTGCTCCAGCGGCTTGCTCAAATCCTGCTCCGTAGGCAGGTCGTTGCTGCCCCACTTGTTCACTACCGTTCCACCTTTCAGCAGCACCACACCCGGATTGCTTCTTACCATGGTCTTCAGCGGAATGGCATCCATCCGGCAGAAATCGTATGCTGCACCTGTGTCATAGCGCCATTGCTCGATAGCCTCATCACCCGATGCCGTCACACCATAGAAGGCATAGCCGTATTCGTTGCAGTAGTCGTAAAGCTCGTTCACCAGATCCACGGTTCCCTGCTGGGCTGTGGCCAGATCATAGGCTACCATCAGAAAGGTGTATCCCTCATCAGTCAGCACCTGGTCGGTAATATCCTCGGCATCACTGATCCGCTCCAGGATGAAGTCGTGCACAGGAGGCACATAACCTTCCGTAACCTGCACGGAATACGAGTCGATGAACTGCCAGGTGGAATCCGGATAGTTGTCCAGTGTAAACTCCTGGCGCTTGCCGTCCTTTTCCATCACGAAACGGGTATCAAACTCCGGAGCCTGCTCACCCTCGGGAATTTCCATCTGCGCAGAGATATTGTTTCCTATGCGGTAAGGACGGAAATCGGCAATCGGAAGATGGTACATGCAGTGTCCCATCAGCAGCAGGATGAACAGGATACCGTATACGGATATGAGCCATTGGGTATTCTCGCTGATGAAGCGTGTGGCCAGTCTTCTTCCGCGCCAGAGCAGCAGCACGCACAGCAGCAGCACCACGTTCTTTCCGAAGGTGGCCCAGTTGCTCAGTACCAGGGCATCGCCAAAGCAACCGCAGTCCGAGATGGGATCGGCAATGGCCAGCCACAGGGTCAGCGGAGTCATGACCAGCATGATAGCCAGACTCACCAGTGCCGTGAAATAACGGCGGATTCCCCACATTAAACAAAGACCTACGTAGAACTCCAACCCTGCCAGAGCCATAGCCATGTAAGGATACAGCCAGAATGGCACCAGTTGGTTCAAACCGAAATGAATCAGGTAATCCTGAATCTTAAATGCGGTTCCCCAAGGGTCTACGGCCTTGGTTATTCCGGAAAACAGGAAAGCAACCGCCAGCACCAGTCTTGCGGTCAGGATGCAGACCTGTTTCAGACGTTCATTCCAGTTACTCACCGAACTTCAGCTTTATAAGTCCAAATACCGAGTAATTGATCATGTCCATGTAATTGGCATCAATGCCTTCGCTCACCAGTGTCTCACCGTTCAGTGATTCAATCTGCTTGGTGCGGTACAGCTTCATCAGTATCAGGTCGGTATAGGAACTGATACGCATGGCACGCCATGCCTCATCGTAATCATGATTCTTACGCAACATCAGTTCCAGTGCCTGCTGTGCATATTTGTCATAATACTCCATGGCCTTCTCCGGGCTGATGTCCTCCTTGTCCGAGTAACCCAGTTCCAGCTGGATCAGGCCGATGATGCCATAATTGACAATAGCAACAAATTCAGGAAAGATGCCCTCGTCAACCAGAGCCACTCCCTTCACCTCAATGCTGCGTATACGGTTAGCCTTGATAAGAATCTGGTCGGTCACAGACGATGGTCTTAAAATGCGCCATGCTGCACCGTAGTCATGCAGTTTGCGGGAAAACAGTTCCCGGCATCCCTGCATAATCTCTTCAAACTGTTGCTTTGTATTATTCATCACCTATTTATAGAATAAGGCCCCACCGGTTAAGATAGAGCCTTATCTGCTTATAATTATCAAACTATCATCCACACTTCAACACCTTGCCCACCTGCAGGGTTGACTTCTTGGTCATACCGTTCAGCTTACACAACTGCTCCACTGTCAGACCATACTTCTTGGAGATGGTAGAGAGTGTCTCACCCTTGTGAACCTTGTGGTAGCGTGCCTTGTTACCTGTTTCAGCGGCAGCGCCGGAACCGGACTTACCCTTTGAGGCAACCACACCCGAGCGTCCTCTGCGGAAGGTATAGAAGTCGCCGGTAACATCCTGCATGGCAAAATTAAACAGCAATGCCGGATTGATGGCAACACCCAGGAAACGGGTCTCGAAATGCAGGTGTGAACCGGTAGAACGTCCGGTATTACCACCCAAACCGATCACGTCACCTGCGTGAACTTCCTGATTTTCACGAACCAGCTGCTTTGACAGGTGGCCGTAAACTGTTTCCAGACCGTTATCATGGCGAATCACGATATACTTACCGTAACCGCGTCCTTCATATTCCACCATACGTACCTTACCTGAGAAAGCTGCGCGGATGGTATCACCCACATACACTTTCACATCGATACCGTTATGAGCACGTCCCCAGCGCTGGCCGAAGTTTGAAGTCACCACACGGTTGGTGGTAGGCATCGCAAAACCGCGCAGGTCAATGTCATAGGATTCAGGCACACTGACGCCCGCATAGGTAGCTACATATTTGTTTTCCCATGAAGGATATAGAGAGGCTGATGGATTAGCAGTGTTCTCCTTGACCACCAATTTCTGCAGAGCCACAGAATCCACCGCACGGATCTTGCGGTCTATGGGTGCCTGGCGAGCAATCAGGTCCTGAGCCACGGCGCTGACGCTGAACATGGTCATCAAACCCAATACTGCTAATTTAAGAGTCTTAAAATTCATTCAATTCTTATTGTTAAGTTGGTATTTTTCGGTATTTTCAGATTTTCGTGACAAAGATATAAAAAATATCTGTTTTTCCCAACAAGATTAACGCTTTTTGCTGATTTTATAGGATTTTATCCGAATATTGGTCCTTAAATCCGCTCTGAGCCGTCCATTTCAGGAGATAGACGACCAGTCCACGTTATCCTTGCGCAGTTTCTGCAGCTGTCGCCAGGCCAGGGCATACTCCGGCTTGTTCCGGTCGGGGTCTTCCTCCACAATTTTGGCTGCCACATCACGCACATAGGCCAGCAACTGCCCGTCCTTGGCCAAATTGGCGATGCGCAGGTTGAACGCCAGTCCGCTCTGCTGGGTACCTTCCAGGTCACCGGGACCGCGCAGTTTCAGGTCGGCCTCGGCTATCTCGAATCCGTCGTTGGTCTGGGTCATAATCTCGATGCGCTTGCGGGTGTCCTCGCTCAGCTTGTATCCGGTCACCAGGATACAGTACGACTGGTCGGCACCACGGCCCACACGGCCACGCAACTGATGCAGCTGCGACAGGCCGAAGCGTTCGGCATTCTCTATCACCATCACGCTGGCATTGGGCACATTCACGCCCACCTCTATCACGGTTGTGGCCACCATGATGTGGGTCTCATGATTGGCAAACCGCTGCATCTCAGCCTCTTTCTCGGCCGGAGTCATCTTACCGTGCACCATGCATATCTCGTAATCCGGAAAGTCCTCCACCATCTGACGGTAGCCGTCTTCCAGATTTTTCAGGTCTATCTTCTCGCTTTCCTTGATCAGCGGATACACCACATACACCTGCCTGCCCTGCTCTATCTGCTGACGGATGCCGCGGTTGATCGACGCCCGCTGTGCATCGTACTGGTGCAGGGTCTTCACCGGTTTTCTGCCCGGAGGCAATTCATCGATGACCGACACATCCAGATCGCCATACAGCGTCATGGCCAGGGTGCGGGGGATAGGTGTGGCTGTCATGACCAGCACATGGGGCGCATACACGTTCTTGTTCCACAGGCGGGCACGCTGGGCCACGCCAAAGCGGTGCTGCTCGTCGATGACCACCAGACCTAGGTTGTGGAACTTCACGGTATCCTCCAGCAAGGCGTGGGTGCCTATCAGGATCTGGATCTCACCGCTGGCCAGCTCATTCAGGATGGACTCGCGTTTCTTGCCCTTCACCGAACCGGTCAGCAGGGCACATTTCACCGGCAGTCCCTCCAGCTGTCTGGCAAAAGTCTCGGCATGCTGCTCGGCCAGGATCTCAGTGGGTGCCATAATGCTGACCTGGAAATTATTGTCCACAGCCAGCAGGGCCGACATCAGGGCCACCATGGTCTTACCGCTGCCCACGTCACCCTGCAGCAGGCGGTTCATCTGCTTGCCGCTACCCATATCCTGACGGATTTCTCTCAGCACCCGTTTCTGGGCGTTGGTCAGCGGAAAGGGCAGATGGTCGTGATAAAAGCCGTTGAACAGCTCTCCCACCCGTGGGAATACGAATCCTCCACGCTGACGGCGGCGGTCGTGGGTGTACCGCAAGATGTTCAGTTGCACGTAGAACAGTTCCTCGAACTTCAACCTATATTTGGCTATGCGAACCGATTCATCGGAATCCGGGTAATGCATTGTTCGCAGTGATTCCATAAGGGGAGCCAGCTTATACTCCTTCAGCAGGGCCTCAGGCAGTGTCTCGGGCAGCGGTTCCTTCAGCTGCTCCATCAGCGCATGGGTCAGTTTCTCCATCATGCGACTGTTCAGGCCCGCCCGTTTCATCTTTTCCGTGGTGTTATAGAACGGTTGCATACCCATCTCGGAAAAGACGATTTTATCGGCCGCATCCAGGTCGGGATGGGCTATGTTTATCTTGGTTCCGTACTGCGACGGCTTACCGAAAACCACATAAGGCGTATGCACCTTGTAGCGTTCGGTAACGTATTTCAGTCCCTTGAACCACACCAGGTCTATCTCGCCCGTGCCGTCGGTAAAATGAGCCACCAGGCGTTTCTGGTACCCCTCGCCTATGGTCTCGAAACTGGTGATGACACCCGACAGTTGCACATACGGCATGTCGGTCATCAGTTCCCGGATCTGGAACAGACGGCTACGGTCCACGTATTTATAAGGAAAATAATAAAGCAGGTCTCTGTAGGTACGGATATTCAGTTCCTTCTCAAGCAGAGCCGCGCGCTGCGGACCTACCCCCGGTAGAAACTTGATATCCCTGTCTGCTATGTCAAACATTGATCTGATTTTGGACCAGCATTTCGCCTACTAACTTATCGAACGGAGTGGTAATCTTGATATTCTCGCGGTTGCCTTCCACCAGTGTCACCGCGCATCCCATGGCCTCCACCACCGAGGCATCATCGGTAAATCCCGCATGATACGGCTGCAGATAGGCCTTCTTGATCACGTCAATACGGAAGGTTTGCGGAGTCTGCACCAGCTTGTAATGATCACGGTTCACGGTACAGCTGCCGTCTCCGGTCAACTGGCGTACGGTATCCACCACGGGTATCACCGGAATCACCGCGCCGTGCTCATTGGCCTTCTGCATGCAGCGCTGTATCACCTGGGCCGACACAAACGGGCGCACGCCATCGTGAATGCCCACCACACCCTGTGCGTCATCAGGCACCAGGGCCAGGCCGTTCTGAACGGAATGGAAACGGGTTTCACCGCCGTTGGCCAACAGGTGAGGCACCGTAAACCGATACTGCGTGCAGAGCTCTTTCCAATACGACTGCTGTTGCTCGGGCAGCACCAGGATCAGGGTGGCATCGGGAGCCGCCTCCTGCATCCGGTTCAGGGTGTGCATGAGGATAGGCAGTCCCCCAAGCAACTGGAACTGCTTGGGTACATCACCGCCCATACGCAGGCCCTTACCGCCCGCAACGACAATCAGGTAATTCATTTATTTCTTCAGTTTATTGTACTGCATGCCCTCGCGCAACTGGTCAGCCACTGTCTTGCTCACCAGACGCTCAGCCAGCACGTAACCCAGTTCCAGACCGGCAGCAGGACCGCAACCGGTAAACACGTTGCCATCCACCTCAACCAGCGCAGCGGTATAGTTGGCACCCTTCAGCTCGGTCTCAAAGCCCGGATAGCAGGTACAGGTCTTACCCTCGGTCAGGCCCAGGTGGCCCAGCACCAGCGGAGCGGCACAGATGGCAGCAATCACCTTACCCTCGGCAGCACACTTCAGGATCAGCTGGCGCAAACCCTCGTGAGCATCCAGGTTGGTAGCCCCCGGCATACCGCCAGGCAGGAACAGTGCAGTCACATCGTTGAAATCCACAGCAGCAAAGGTGGTATCCGCAGTAACAGGAATATTGTGGGCACCCATCACTACCGGATTATCGGTAATAGACACGGTGGTAACAGGTTCACCTGCACGGCGCAGGACATCCACTACGGTCAGAGCCTCAACCTCCTCAAAGCCGGCTGCTAAAAATGTATACGTCATAATCTTCTTATTTTAAACAATCCAAATAACGCTGAATAGTAGTCTCCAAGCCCAGGTACAGGGCATCGCAGATCAGGGCATGGCCGATGCTCACCTCATCCACCCATGGAATCATCTCATGGAAATAAGCCAGGTTCTCCAGGCTCAGGTCATGACCCGCATTCAGGCCCAGTCCCTGATCTCTGGCCGCCTTGGCAGCTACGATAAACGGAGCGATGGCCTTCTCCCGGTCGGCCGCATAGCCCGATGCATAAGGCTCGGTGTACAGTTCCACACGGTCGGCACCCGCCTTGGCCGCATATTCCACCATCTCAGGGTCAGCATCCACAAAGATGGAAGTACGGATACCCGCCTCCTTGAAATCGGCCACAATGTCCTTCAGGAACTCCTGGTTAGCCTTGGTGTCCCATCCCGCATTGCTGGTAATGGCATCGTTGGCATCCGGCACCATGGTCACCTGCGCGGGGCGCACCCTCAGCACCAGCTCACGGAACGACTCTATCGGATTACCCTCAATATTGAACTCGGTGCGCAGTACAGGTTTCAGGTCCAGCACATCCTTATAGCGGATGTGTCGCTCGTCCGGACGGGGATGAACGGTAATGCCCTGGGCTCCAAAGCGCTCACAATCCAGTGCCACCTGAATCACATTCGGGTTATTACCGCCTCTGGCGTTTCGGATGGTAGCCACTTTGTTGATATTCACACTCAGTTTAGTCATATCGCTTGTTTTTTATTCCTATAAATTTGGCAATCTGCCAAAGTTGCCTTATTTTTGCCTATAATGTTTTGCAAAGATATAGTAAAAGGAGTGGAAAACAAAATAAAAACAGAAGAAAACACGTACCGGGTGATGAGATTTGCCATCTTCGGCAACATCTATCAGCCGCGCAAATCCAGCGCCATCCAAAAGCTGATTTGCATGCTCGAGGAGCGTCATGCCGAGCTGCTGATTGACAACGAATTTTACCGTTTCCTGACTCAGCAGCTGCAGATTGACGTGCATCCGTCCGAGCTGATTACCGACAATGATTTCACCGCAGATATCGTCATCAGCATGGGTGGCGACGGTACTTTCCTGAAGGCTGCCAGCCGTGTGGGCGACAAGCAGTTACCTATCGTGGGCATCAACATGGGGCGTTTGGGATTTCTGGCCGATGTCTCTCCCGAGGAGATTGAGACCATGATCAATGACATCTATGACGGGCGCTATGAGCTGGAGCACCGTGCCGTGCTGCAGGTTGATTTTTATGACGGCAACAGCGGTAAACCTATCCAATGCAAGGGTTATCCTTATGCCCTGAACGATGTGGCCATCCTGAAACACGACAGCTCTTCCATGATCAGCATCCATACCGAGATAGGGCGCGACTACCTGACCACCTATCAGTCGGACGGTATCATCGTGGCCACTCCTACCGGCTCCACGGCTTATAGCCTGAGTGTGGGCGGTCCTATCCTGGAGCCTACCTCCGGAACGATAGGCATCACTCCGGTGGCCGCCCATTCGCTGAATGTGCGCCCGGTGGTTCTTCGTGACGACTGCGAGATCAGCCTGCAGGTGTCCAGCCGCAGCCACAACTATCTGGTGGCTATCGACGGCCGCAGCGCCAGTTACTCCGAGGATGTGCGCCTGAAGATACAGAAGGCCCCGTTCCAGACCATCGTGCTGAAGCGCCAGAACCAGACCTTCTTCCATACACTCCGCCACAAGATGATGTGGGGAGCGGACAACCGCGATTAAGGCTTGGCCTTGTAATCTGTCAGATTCTTAACGCCCTGGATATCGCGCTCCTGAACCGTACCGGTAAGCAGTCCGGTCAACTGTGCGGGAGTGATGGGGCTCTTGGGCTCAAACTGTGCGGAACGGGCATATTCCACCAGTGCATTGCGGTAGGCTCTGCCTTCCGGCCACTGGCATGCGGTATCCAGGTCGGTAGTGGTCAGCAGCAGCTTGCCCTGTCCTACCCGCCATTCCATCAGAATACCCAGGCGGTGATTACGTTCCACATTATCGATGGCCTGCACTAGTGGACGGTAACCGGCATGCAACTGGTCCAGGATCAGCGGACGGCTGAACCGGGCGATGGGCCACCACTGCCAGTCGCTTCGGCCCTGGGTGGGGAAAGCGGCAAACGCCGGATGATGCTCATCCATCAGCAAGCCTAAGGTACCGGGTGATACCGGCTTATTGTTGTTTTCAGAGATGGACTTGAACATGGCATAGTTCCAGTAGTCCGGGGTGAACAGTCCCCCAACGCTCTGTCCGCCTATCAGGGTGCTGTCGGCCTGCAGGATAACGGTCTCACCACGCTCCAGCGCCTGCAAGGCCGTATTCAGGTCGCGGCAGATATCCATCTCCACCTGCTTCTCGGGATACACCCACACATTGTATGTATTCTCACCCTTTCCGGTTTTCAGGGTCAGTGTCAGTTGCACGGGCTCCTTAATCCCGCTCAGGTCGCACTGGAAGCGCTGCATGTCCGACAGGCCTCCCTGCGGAGTGCGGAAACGGAACGACTGTTTCCGGCTGAATCCCTTGCCTGTCAGCGTGCAGGTCAGCTCGTCCTCGTAGTCATCCTCCAGGAAGTTGGACACCCGGATATCCGCCACAAAAGGCTCACTGGCCGACCAGCAGTACTTGTCCATCAGTGCCAGCGGCACCACCGGAGAGCAGAACTGGCGGAACTCCTCCGGAGTGACCAGTCCCTTGCTGTCGCCAAAGGCATCCAGGAAACCGCACAGGGCCGATCCCTGTCCCGGGTAATCCTTGATATCCAGCATCTGGTAGCCGCCGAATCCCGGTGTGCGCAGGCAGTACTCGATGTCCGCCTTGTCGCAGGCCACGGCAAACCGGCCGTTGGCCTGATGGAACGCCTCTATCTGGTTGCCCATGTGATTATCCACCACCCGCTGGCGGAAAATCTCCAGGTTGTACGGATACAGCACACCCGTATATTTACCTATTTCAGTATAATCCGGATACACCTGGAACTGGCAAGTCTCGTGACTCACCACCGGCACCGGACAGGGCTGGATGGCCTGTGCAAAATCGGCACGGGTATTGGGATGGGTATTGTTCAGGATACCGCCCTCGTCGGCATCGGCAAACGAGAAGCTGGTACGGGTCTGGGTGGTATATCCCTCACCGCCTCCGATGCGGCAGGTCACCATAAAGTCCTCACCCGGATGCACGCCCTGCCAGCCCAAGGTGTTGTTGGCACCAAAGGTAAACAGATGGTTCGGATAGCGCTGGCGCAAACCGGCCAGCCATTCGGCCATCATCTCGTGGTCGCCCCACAACTCATTGCCTATGCCCAGGGCCATCAGGCTGGGATGGTTGCCAAACTGCTGCATCAGCATCTCAGCCTCGCGAAGCAGGTATTCGTTGATTTCGGTCGTGGTCTTGTCCAGTGTTCCCCACAT
>JAZQPA010000099.1:0-16918 GCA_045628125.1 Bacteroidaceae bacterium | reverse complement strand
TAATGGGTGACACTTACCTGAAGCAGCACGAGGCTCCAGAAGATTGCGAGTACTATCTGTGCGGACCTCCAATGATGGCTAAGACCGTTCTGGATCTGTTGCACTCATTGGGCGTTGAGGACGATATGATTCGTTTCGATAACTTTGGCGGTTAACGAGAGCAGAGCAAAGCGTGCTTTGACTATGCCGAGTGTAGACAAAGTCGCAGTATGCAACTTTGGCGGTTAATATAACCAATGTGATAAATAAAAAAGAGATTGTCAATTGTGGCAATCTCTTTTTTTATGTTCATTTTGTCCGGTTAGTCTGCTCTATTTGAAATATTTTCGCTATTTTTGTAGCCGATTGGTAAACTAAATTGGTTATTATGGGAAATATCAAACAAATTCTGGATTTCTTTAAGTTGCCCGACAGTCTGAGTGAGGCCAAGATTGAGGGTAAGATTATGCTGATGGATAATTTTGGAGAACCGATGCGTGAAGACCGTAAGCAGGCTATCCAGAACTTTACTTATCCTACCCATAATGAACTGCTGATTGCCATTTTCTGCCTGAAAGGTAGTGCCAGTTTCCGCCTGAACCTGAAAGAAGAGACAGTCACTGCCAATCAGTTATTCTTTATCCTGCCACAGTGTATTTTTGAGATACGGGGAGTGAGCAATGATTTTGAGGGTGCAGTGATGCTGGCCATGCCGGATGAGCTGATGCTATCTGAAGATACCATGGTGGACATGTCTATCCGCCGTTACCTGAATACCCAGCATACGCTTACTGTCAAGCCAGAGAATATAGACGACTTTACCAATCTGTATCTGATGCTGAAGCGTGCGTTGTGCGATTATGACAATCCTTTCCGCAGCACAGTAGTCAAAAAGTATTGTCAGATTATTGTTTTCCAGGCTTGGAATGTATTCCTGCGTTCTCAGATGTCGGTGATTACCACTCAAAGCCGTAAGCAGGAAATCTTTGACATGTTCATCCGCGCTGTGGAGAAAAACTTCATCAAGGAGCGCCGTATCCAGTTCTATGCTGATTATCTGCATCTTTCGGCCAAATACCTGAGCAGTGTAATCAAGGAGGTGAGCAATAAATTCGCCAGTGATTGGGTGGATGAGTATGTGCTGCTTGAGGCTAAGGCATTACTGAAACAGCCAAACATCACTATTCTGCAGATCTCTGACCGTCTGAATTTCCCAAATCAAAGTTTCTTTGGCCGGTATTTTAAACATCATACCGGCTATTCACCCAAAGAGTATCGTAAGTTGTAAGGTTATTCCTCAGCCTGTTCCTTGCCCAGTTTTGGGAGTGAAATGTGATGCGCTACAGCCATGTAGCGTACAATCAGTACGCTCAGGCCACTGACCAGCTCGTTAATGCCAAGATCTACTCCCAATGTGTTCAGTATAATAAACACATTGCCGCCAATTACACAGGCTAGGGCATAGATTTCCTTACGGAAAATCAGTGGAACCTCATTGATGAACACATCACGGAACACACCACCGGCAGCACCCGTAAAGGTACCCATGATAATGGCTGTCCACCAAGGGAAACCTGCAGTAAGGGTTTTCTCCAGACCTACAATGGTGAATAGTGCCAATCCTAGCGTATCGAAAAGGAATAAGGACTCGTTGTGTTTTACCAGTACCTTGTTGAACGAGAGAACCGTAAGGAAAGCTACAAACGATTCAATCAGATAGACTGGGTTTGTCATCCAGAAAGGGCTGACTCCCAACATCATATCACGCATGGTTCCACCGCCAACAGCAGTGACCATACCTACCACATACGCTCCGAAATAGTCAAAATTCTTACCCGCAGCCAGTCGGATTCCGGAAACGGCAAATGCATAGGTTCCCAGAAACTCCAGTACATCCAGTACGGAGATATTCATCATTAGATTCATTGGTTGTTGTCTTTAAGTCTTACCAGCGCAATGCCCAGATTCTGCTTGCGCTTGGCCATATAATTATAAAAGGTGTTGTTGTCAATAACTACTTTGTGGTAAACCGACGAGGCATTCATCAGGTGGAGCTTACCGTTCTGCCAGATGGCAATACCCAGATGAGTAGTGTCCAAACCGTCTTTGGTGGTGAGAATGCCGATAATGTCACCGTTTCTGATGTCGCTCAGTTTCTGCGGTGACCCATTCAGCAGCTCCTTGGGCACATATTTTACAGCCCAGTCCTTCACGCTGTTCTCCTGTTCCGCCACATCCTTAATCCATTCCGGATGCTCAGCCAATTGCTTGTACAGTTCCGGATGGCGGGTCATGTAATGCAGATCCAGTTTCTTGACGGCAGTGAATGGATAACCGTCATGGCTGGTATCCTCCAGGAATCCCATTTCAATGTTATTCTTTACCCAAGTCATGAAATAGTGAAGTCGGCTGGCATAACCGTTGCGTACTCCATCTTTGTAGCGGAGTTCAGTCAGCGCTTTGCAGTATGCTTCAAATGTGCGTTCATTACGCTGGTCGCATAAGCTCAGTGCGGCGCAGGTCTCTACAAACGTGGTACAGTCCAGTTCCTGCAGATTCACTGCCAGCTGTTCCTTCTCGGGGTCACATTCCAGGGTATGTGCCACATAAGGCACATTCAGGAACTGACGGCCGAAATATTCCATGCGGGTCATCTCCGGTTTCCGCTGATGAGCATTCTCCAGCACCTGTACCACCTTGGCACTGTCGGCAGGGGTATAGATAACATCGGATAGAACAGATTCTTGTGCGTTATCGTCAACCCAAACAAAATCAGTACTATCCGTATCCTGTGAAACACGGCTGGATGGTTGCTGGCCGCCACAGGCAGGAAGCACGTTCAGCAATAGCAACAGAATAAAAGGTTTGCTCTTCATCATATCTCATTTTGTAAACGCAAATTTACAAAAGAAATTACTCATAGTATATTTTTTGGTCAGAAATTATTATCTTTGCACGGCTGTTTTAAAAATGAAGAAAGGTCTGGTATTAGAGGGAGGAGCCATGCGTGGCATGTTTACCGTAGGAGTAAATGATGTCATGATGGAGCACGGCGTTAGTTTTGACGGCCTGGTTGGCGTGTCGGCTGGTGCCGCTTTTGGCTGTAACTATAAGTCCCGCCAGATTCAGCGTGCCTTGCGTTACAACAAGATGCTGGCCGGTGATCCCCGTTATATGGGAATGCGGGCTTTTCTGAAGACAGGAAATTATATCAGTGACTGGTTTACCTATCATGTGGTTCCCCGTGCTTATGATATTTTTGATACCGAGGCATTCCGGCAGAATCCGATGGAATATCATCTGGTGTGCACAGATGTCCATACCGGAAAACCTGTTTACAAAAAACTGGATGAGGTGGATTTCTACATGTTAGAGTGGATTCGGGCTTCTGCGTCCATGCCTTTGCTCAGTACACCGGTAAAGTTGGAAGGACATGAGTTGCTGGATGGTGGTATCAGCGATTCCATTCCGTTGGAATATTTCCAAAAACTGGGTTATGAGCGGAATGTGGTCATTCTTACCCAACCTTTGGGCTTTGTGAAGCAGCGCACCAAACTGATGCCACTGTTCAAGATGTTCATGCGCAAGTATCCGGCCATTGTGGATGCCATGGCACGACGTCATGAGATGTACAACCGCCAGCTGGACTATCTGAAACAGGAGGAGAAGAAAGGAAATACCTTGCTGATTTATCCGATGGATAAATTACCTATCAGCCGTGTGGAGTCCAAGCCGGAAAAGCTGCAGGAAATCTACGACATGGGCCGTAAGGTGGGTGAACAGCGTATTCAGGAGATTATCAGTTTCCTGAACGACTGATTTTTATGGATTTTTTGGTATTTTACCAAAGAATTTATTATTTTTGCGTGATTTTTATACATAAATCTATTCAGATATGGCTTTTTATATCCGTTATTACGAGAACGAAGTTTTATTGCAAAAATCGGAGGAGATTCTTCCTTATCTACAGAGCATAAACAAGTTAACACCTGAGGAACTTGATATTATCGACAAGCGTATAGGTAAGTTGCGCAGTGGTACCAACCGCATTTATCTGGATGCGGCCAAGAAACGCTACCTGTTGGCTATCGGCACAACACAGACATCAATCGAGGAGTTCCAGAAAAACTCAAAGATGGCCCGTCAGCAGAATACTGCGGAACAGGCCGCTGAGCCTGCAGCAGAAACTCCTGCAGCAGAGCCGGTGCAGGGTGAGTGGAAAATCTATTACCTGGATTTTGCGCTGATTGAGAATGAGCAGCCTGTACCTTATACCTTTAAGGCAAAAATCAGAAATGCCTCTTTGGAAAGTGCCTACAATCAGATGAAAGCATACCTGATGGAAAAGCATGGCGATACCTGCCTGGTTCCGGAATTATCGGAAGACGCCATCTGGTGTGAGAACGAATAAATGAAAAAGGTGTGTCACTTCTGAATGACACACCTTTATTTTGCTTACACTTTCTTTTCTCTTTCCTTGATGAATCCGTTGCGGTAGGCAATGAGCAGTTTTTTAAGATCCTGAATCTGGAGTCTTAATTCGCGTCCTAAATCCGTATCCTGAACCAGTACGCGGTGAGAACTCAGCTCTACCAGCAGATCGGTAGATACAATGTCGGTTCCACGCTCTATAGCCTCTTTTGTACTCTTGAACGGTTCGTGCTGTACCAGCTGCAGGCCACGGCTGTGGTAAACCAGTGTATATCCGGCAATTCCGGTCTTCTCGTGGTATGCTTTGGCAAATCCTCCATCGATGACAATCATCTTACCGTTAGCCTTAATCGGATTCTCGCCTTTGGTTCCTGCACGTACAGGCACATGGCCGTTGATGATGTGGCGATGGGTACCCACCACCTTAAACTCGTCCAGAATCATATCGCAGATCTTCTCCTCGTTGCGGAAGGAGTAGTAGTATCCCTTTTCCTCTTTCTTCAGGGTTTCATCCTTCAGGAAGTAGCTCTCAAAAGTAGCCATCTTGTCCTTATCGTACAGCGGGCTGTCCTTACCGCACCACAGGTACCACAGATAATCCTTGGCATACAGCAGATCCTCCTTGCTTACTCCCGGGTTGAATGCGGAACGTACCTGATACTCCACAGCATCCATCAGGGCTTTACCCTTTACCTTCTTTCCATTCACGCACACTTCCTTAAACTCACCGTCAGCGGTCAGTGGCATTGAGGCATGGAACAGCAGGTTGCCGTTGCAAACCGTGTACATGCCACCGTGTGCAAACAGGCAGTTGACGTGCTTTTTCAGTTTATCGCTGGCCTTGAAACTGTGGCACAGCTTATTCAGGATATCCTGCTCGGTAGCTGTCAGCTCGTACGGGTTTTCTGGATTTACGGTAGGGAAGTGGCTGTCGAGCATGTCATATTCCACACCGTTATACACAAACTTGCCCTTTTCCTGGTCGATGAACTGCAGCAGGTTGCGGTTGTCCATCTCATATTCCGGATGACGGTTGATGATCTGAGCCTCAATCTTCAGCTGCATGATGGTGATGGCCTTGTGCATCTGCGCCAGCAGACGGCAGGTCTTTTCGTCAATGCGCTGGTTTCCGATCAGCGGCATGAATCTGTCGCAAGGATCGTTGCCGTAAGTCTCCATGGCAAAGGTTGCCAGTGGCAGGAGATTAATTCCGTAGCCGTCCTCCAGGGTCTGCATATTACCGTAACGGAAACTGATTCGCAGCACGTTGGCAATGCAAGCCTGGTTGCCTGCAGCGGCACCAATCCAGCTGATATCGTGGTTACCCCACTGAATATCAAAATGATGATAGTGGCGCAGTGCTTCCATGATGATATGAGCACCAGGTCCACGGTCAAAGATATCGCCTACAATGTGCAACTGGTCGATGGCAAGACGCTGAATCAGCTGGCACAATTCCACAATGAAATCATCGGCACGGCCAGTCTCGATAATAGTGGTGATGATGCGGTTCAGATACTCCTGCTTATTCGGTTCTGCATTGGATTCATGCAGCAGCTCCTGGATGATGTAGCTGAAATCCTCAGGAAGTGCCTTGCGCACCTTGGAACGGGTATATTTTGACGAGATATTCTGGCACACCCGCACCAGTTTGTGCAGGGTAATCATATACCAGTCGTTCAGATCGGTTTCTGTATCCTTGACGATAACCAGTTTCTCCTGGGGATAGTATATCAGTGTGCACAACTCCTTTTGCTCAGCTTCACGCATGGTGGTGCCATAGATGTCGTTTACCTTACGCTTGATGTTTCCGGATGCATTCTTCAGCACATGAAGAAAAGCCTCGTACTCACCGTGCAGGTCGCTGATAAAGTGCTCAGTACCCTTTGGCAGGTTGAGGATTGCCTCCAGATTGATAATTTCAGTACTGGCGGTCGCAATAGTAGGAAAACTCTTACCTAACTGTTTCAGGTAGCGCAAATCTTCAGCCATATCTGCAGGCGCTATCGAGTTACAAAAGTTGGTCATATCAGTTTGTTTATTTCATTATTATTGCGTAAAGGTACGCCTTTTTTAAGTAATGGCACATAAAATCCTTGAAAACTTTGGAACAGAGCGGGAAAAACAATAGTTTTGCATCCATTAATCAGGCTAATGATGAAAACAAAACAGGAAATCAGGAAGGAAATGGCCGGTATGCGCAAGCAGGTTTCAGCAGAAAACCGTGCCTTATGGTCGGCGGCTGTGCAGGAACAGATAGAAAAAGAAGAATGCTTTCTGCAGGCCGGTACCGTAATGGCCTATTACCCCATGCCCGATGAGCTGGATTTGCGTAATCTGCTGATTAAGTGGTTAGGAATGAAACGGTTGGTTCTTCCTATCGTGATGGGCGATGATATCCTGTTAAAGGTATATGAAGGCGAGGAGCGTATGCGCCCGGGCCGTTTTGGCATTCTTGAACCCGATACGGAAGAGTGGTTTGAAGACTGGCAGAGCATAGACTGTATCCTGGTTCCCGGAGTGGCCTTTACGCCCGATGGTGCCCGGATGGGTAGGGGAAAAGGCTATTACGACCGGTTCCTTCCGCAGGTGCCCAAAGCCTCCAAAATAGGTGTATGCTATCCTTTCCAGCTGGTGGATGAGGTGCCCGTGAACGCGGACGACAGGTTCATGGATAAGGTTATTTCCGGCCATATCCCGGAGTAAGGTATACACCTGCCGATACCAGAATGGTCACAATGCAGCCCAACAGCACAATCATGAAATAGTTGTGATAACCCACGTGCTCCTGCAGTAATCCGGCTATGAATCCGGGAACTTGCAGGCTCAGCGCCATGACCGCCGCATAGGTGGCCCGGTGCGTGGCTTTTGTCGGATTGGTAGCCAGGAACGGGATGAAGCGCGTATAGGCTATGAATCCGAATCCGCAGCCAAACTGCTCCAGCAGGATAAACAGATTGATGAGTGCATAGTTCTGAATCTGCCAGTCGCACAGCATCACATACAGTATGTCAGGAACGGTAACCAGCAGCACCATAGGCCAGAAACATTTGTTGAATCCTTTTTTCTCTACGGCTTTTGCTCCTATGTAACCGCCTAACGATAAGGCCAATACACCTACGGTTCCGCTGGTGAAACCCAATTCCTGTGTACTCAGTCCCAAACCGCCCTGATGGGTGGAATCCAGCAGGAACAGCGGACTGATCTTGGTAAGCAAAGCCTCAGGAAGGCGGAAGAATACCAGGAACAGCAGGGCCATGAAGGCTCCAGGGCGGTGAAAGAACGAGTGGGTGCTGTACTGGAAACTGTACCAGTGCTGGCGGTAATCCAGTTGCAGCGGCATGGCCTTGTCTTTCTGCTTACGGGGCAGGAAAAAGAGGTGATAGACAAATATGGCTCCGAAAATGAATCCCAGAATATAAAATGTAAGACTCCAGGAGTGACGGATATTCCGGTGATAGGTTTCCAATCCTCCGGCAAACATCACCATCAGACCCGTTCCCGCCAAGCCTGCCAGATAGAAGAAGTTCCGGCACATGTTGTCCAGAATCTTCCGCGTTTTGGATGAGGTGTTGATGCGGTACAGAATGGTGGAGGAGATGGAATGGGTGGCGCTGCAGAAGGCCAGAATCCAGAAAGCGAATAATGACCAGAGCGTAACTTCCTTAAGGTTAATGGTATAGCCGATGAAAAGGAAACACAGGGCCATCAGCAGTTCCAGAACCAGGTTCCATTTCCGCTTGGTGCCGATAGCCTCGATAAATGGGGCCCACAGGGGTTTGATGACCCAAGGCAGGGCAATGAGACTGCTGTAGAATGTGATTTCGGTGTTGGACATCCCCAATCGCTTGAACATCACCAGGGCGATGGTGGTCACGGCCACATACGGCAGTCCCTCTGCTATGTAAAGCGAGGGAATCCATGACCATGGGGATTGCTTCCAACTTCTCATCAGTATTTCTTAATCAGTTGTGTGTTAGGGTAATAATGCTCCAGTATACGGTCGTAGGTGTAACCCATATCGCCCATTACTGCCGCTCCAATCTGGCACAGGCCCACTCCGTGTCCCCAACCTTTTCCATGCAGAATGAACTGGCCGTCCTTCTTTTCCACCGTAAAGGCACTGCTGTACAGGTGGCTTTCGGACAGGGTGCGGCGTATTTCCAGTTCCTTGCCTATGGTGCGTGTCAGCTTACTGCCCACTATCTTCAGCTCGATAATTCGGCCAGATGGTCCGCGCTTCACAGGAATCAAGTCCAGAATCTCACCATAGTCGGTGCCGGTCTTGCGGCATACCAGCGCGGAGAGTTGCTCGGTACTGTAGGTCACTGTCCATCGGTAGAACTGGGTGGTTTCCTGATCATAGTTGTTCAGGATCTGATGCAGGATGCGCGGATTGCTGGTATTGCAGAACGCATCGTCACCAGGGCCAATCCAGTCACGCTTTGGCACCAGATACGTATAGTCCTTGTCCTCCCAGCAGGTGGAGAACTGTTCCATGGTACCGCCGCAGCACTTGCTGAAACGGGCATCGCAAATCTCATCGCCTTGCATCAGCAGCACACCGCGGGTGGCTTCTATAGCCTGTCCTACAGTAGGATTCGTGGCCCGTGTAATGCCCTGATAGCGCTGGCAGTGATCATCGGCGCATACATCAAATAAGGTATGGTCGTCGTGGTCATACCAACGGATAAGGCGTTCCGCTGTCTCGTGACAGGTGGATGCCGAGGCGTGGCGCTTATGCTCTATCTGTGACAGCAGCCAACTGCGGGAGATGATGGCATGCGCCTTCAGCAGTTCCAATCCGGCATGCTGGCTCATCTCGCTGCTGATGACACTCGTCAGATAATCCTCAACAGGCAGGCGGTTGATGGCCCATAACCCGTTGTCATCGTGTATAATATGCAGTTCACCCGTGAAGGTTTGATCCTCGCTCCGTTCCCAATGGAAATGAATGCCAATAACCACCGCCTTCAGCGTAAAGGTGGCATTTTCCGCAGGCAGGAAGGACAGCTCATCGTAAGTGTTTCCCTGCCAGATGATGTGACTATCGGAAAACACAACTTCCTGCAGGCCCGTCACTTCACCAGTAGGAGAGTGAAAGGCCCCGTTCAGTTCAAACTGAATGCGGGCGGCATTCAGGATACCCACGCTCACTACAGGTTCTTGCATGCAGATTCAATCTCTTGGTTGCTGTATGTAACTTCCTTCAGAATCTGAACGGCCTTTTCGGCAGTCAGTTTCTCAAAATCTTCCTGACGAGGGGTGATCAGCAGACCGGCCATGTCCAGGGCACCCGGACTTACCATCAGCTTATCATCCTCATTCTCTGCGAAATAGCAGTCAGGACGGTGCTTCTTTCTTGGAATAATGACCGTGATTTGTGCTTCCTCGCAACCCAGGGAATCGGGTGCTATCCAGCTCAGCAGGTTCATGCCCGGTTCTGGCTCGCCTTCCTGAACAGGCAGGATATCATAGAGTTTCTGCATCACGGCATCGTTCTCCACACCCAGCGGATTCACCACCACCAGCATAGGATAGAAGTAATCCTTGTACAGATAAACGGTCACATCCTCGTCTTTTACCAGAGGCTCGGCAGCCTGCAGCTTTTGGGCAATGGCTGTAAAGTCCTTGATCAATGGGAGGATATGCTTGGCACCGCACTGGAAATGCAGGTGATCGGGTGCAGAGGCACCGCAGCGGGGACCGTTGTAGAAGGTCACCATATCCGGGAAGGAACAGGCCACTTCCTGGAAATTACCGAACTGTCCGCTGATGCGCTGGTCGGTATGCAGCAGGCATGGCACGGTGAAATGTACCGGCAGGATAGGGAACGGGTTGATCAGAGTCTCGAAACCATCCAGATTGCGGAACAGGGTAATCTGGTTTTCCGGGCGGTTCTTCTCGCAAAGGAAGCAAGGGCGCTCGCCAACCTTATCCATCTTGGCGCCGGTCGATACCATGCGTGCCGGATTAAACTGGGCAGCCAGTGTGCCGGTGGCTGTCTGGAAGGTGCGTGTCTTCACCTCGTACCATAAATCCAGGTAGCGCTTCATGGTCTCAGGCCATGTGGCCAGTTGCATGCACAGCAACTCCTGCCAGATCTCGTGGTAATTGCGGGTATGAATGGCTGCTGTACGTATGCTGTCCTTATAGAAATTGTTCGCATTCACCTTTTCGCGGCTCAGTGCGGCATCGCTGTTGCCTTCCCATCGGCGGCACAGGTACAGCTCGTCATAGATGCGCCCGATGCGGTAGCGGCTGCTGATGGCCAGTCCCATGGCATAATCCTCGCCGTAGCTGGTGTTCGGGAAAAGAATCTCGCGCGCTATCGGAGTATAGAAGGCACGTGGAGCACCTAATCCATTGATGCGCAGCGCATTGTTTCGTCCGTTATTCTCGGTCCATTCCTTATGGTCAATCATGCCCGGAGGCAAGGTCTCCAACTGGAAGTTGCACATACGGTAGGAACCAATCACCATGGCACAGTTCTCCTCGTAGAACTTATCCACCACTTTCTGCAGGGTGGCAGGACTGCTGTACAGGTCGTCGCTGTCCAGCTGCACGGCAAAACGTCCGCAGTCCTCATCCAGCAGCGCACGGTTCCAGCAGCCTCCGATACCCAGATGGGTATCCTCCGGAATGATATGCTTCACGCGCTTGTCGCTGGTATATTTCTCTATAATCTCACTGGTGCCATCGTTGGAATAGTTGTCCACAATCAGCAGATTGAACGGGAAGGTGGTCTCCTGGCTCAATACGCTCTCAATAGCATCGGCTATGGTGCGCACGCGGTTTCTTACCGGAATAATCACCGAAGCCTCGTACTTGAAATCACCGTTCTGCAGTTGCAGCGGACTGTAAACGCCTGGAATCAGCCATTTTGAGCGACTGATAAGCTGCTTCACAAACACCTTTTCCATCTCAATCTGGCGGCTGCGGTTGCGTGGATCCACATAGTCAAACTGCTTCTCGCCACTCTTGCGCAGGTCGCTCTCCAGCACCACATACAGTCTCTCTGCCAGGTGGAAGATGTTATCTTCCAATCCCAGGCGGAAATGATACCATGCGGCATATTCCAGTTGGTCGAACACATAGAACGGACTGTCCAGATGATTGTCCAGTGCGGCGGAACTGATCAGCGACAGGGCACCGAAATCAAAGTCATCGCGCACGCTACCTTCCTGATAATCAATCAGCGGAGCAGCCACCTCCTGACCGTTCTCAATCGCAAAGTAATCGCAGTACACCCAGTCGTAATTGCTCTGTGAGGCAGTAGCCAGCAGACGGTTCAGTGCACCGGGAACCAGTTTCAGCGGTTCCTCCTTGAAGTAAATCATGAAATAATCGGTGGTTACCGCTTCCCTAATCTTGCGCAAGGTTTCCGCGTGGTAAAGCGAAGGCGACACCAGCACCGGATATTCCGCATTCTCCACAGCCGTCTGGCTAAGCAGGAAAATCTGATTCACCATGCCTGAATCTTTCAGCGACTGGATGGTTACAGTGGCTTGTTCTTTGCTGATATAGGGAATAAAGCAATCTATTTGGGGCGTGTTGCAGTTCATCGTTTAAAGCGTTCTAAGATTAAAATATGTGCAAAGATACCGAAAATCCGTGTTTTTTTTGTACTTTTGCGGTGCAAAAATAATAATTCACCGGTAGATTAATGAAAGAGCGTCTTTTAGGAAAAAGTCTTGATGAACTGAAAGGAATTGTCAAGCAATTGGGTATGCCTGGATTTACGGCAGGCCAGATAGCTTCATGGATTTACGGCAAGAAGGTGCGTTCGATTGACGAGATGACCAATCTTTCTGCCCGCAACCGTGCTTTACTGTCGGAGAATTATGAGATAGGAGCCAGTGATCCGGTAGAGAGCATGCGCTCGGTGGACGGAACCGTCAAGTACCTGTTCTGCACACCCGAGGGCAACTATATCGAATCTGTCTATATCCCCGATGACGACCGTGCCACCCTGTGTGTCAGCTCGCAGGTGGGATGTAAGATGAACTGCCTGTTCTGCATGACCGGCAAGCAGGGATTCAGCGGCAACCTTACCGCGGCTGATATCCTGAACCAGTTGTACTCCCTGCCTGAGCGCGACAAACTGACCAATGTGGTGTTCATGGGACAGGGCGAGCCGTTCGACAACCTGGATAATGTGCTCCGTGCCACAGAGATTCTGACAGCGGATTACGGCTGGCAGTGGAGCCCCAAGCGCATCACCGTGTCATCCGTGGGACTGCGGAAGGGATTGGAGCGCTTTCTGAACGAGAGCGATTGCCACCTGGCCATCAGCCTGCATTGTCCTATTCCGTCACAGCGTGCCCAGCTGATGCCTGCCGAGAAGGCGTTCAGCATCAAGGATATTGTGGAGGTGCTGCGCAAGTACGACTTTACCCACCAGCGCCGCCTGTCGTTCGAGTACATCGTCTTTGGCGGACTGAATGACTCGCTGGTCTATGCCAAGGAGCTGGTCAAGCTGCTCCGGGGCCTGGAGTGCCGCGTGAATCTGATCCGTTTCCATCAGATACCGAATGTGGATTTAAAGAACACCGATCCGGATAATATGATAAAGTTCCGTGACTATATGACACAGCATGGAATCTTTACCACCATCCGTGCATCCCGTGGAGAAGATATCTATGCCGCTTGCGGTTTGCTGAGTACAGCCAAGCAGCAAGGAATTGAAATATAAGTCAGTAACAATTCGTAAACACAAAAAAGTGAACAAAAAGTGAACCCGCCGCGCGTTATATAGCCGAAAGTTCATGTTACCTTTGCAGCAGAATTGTTACACGTAATCAAGTAAGAGTATGAAGAACCTGATTTGTTATGTAGTTATACTGTTTGCCGTTCTGACCGCCTGTTCAGACAGCACATCGTATGTAACCCCCACCAGCACCGGCCGTGCCTACGAGATGATGGTGGTCATTGACAGGGACATGTACGAGCGCCCTGCCGGAAGAGCCTTGCATGACGCGCTGACCAGCGATGTACCGGGTCTGCCACAGCCAGAGGGCAATTTCCGTATCATGACCGTGGCCATGAAGAACTTTGACCGCACTTTCAAGATGTTCCGTAACATCATCGTGGTGGATATTGATCCTACACGCTACACCCAAACCAAGTTCAAGTATGTAAAGGATGTGAACTCTGCACCGCAGATGATCCTGACCATCCAGTCGCCATCCGAGCCTGAGTTTGCCGATTTTGTTTATCAGCATGGCCACATGATTACCGATTTCTTTGTCCGTGCCGAGTTGAACCGCGGCATCAATGAGCTGGAGCATACCCATTCCCCACGTGTGGCACGCGTAGCGCAGGACATGTTCGGTTGCAAGATTGGTGTGCCTACCTCTATCGATGCCGTTAAGGAAGGCGAGGATTTCTTCTGGGCCAGCGAGTCACAGAACAATCAGCTGAATTTCTGCATGTATTCCTATCCATACGTAAGCAGCGACATCTTCACCGACGAGTATTTCGTGCACAAGCGCGACTCCGTGATGGAGAAGAACATCCCTGGAGCCCAGGAAGGCATGCACATGGCCACCCAGTACTATAAGGACCACTATATGGTGGAGAGCGAGAACATTGCCGTGCGCGGTACGTTCTGCCAGCAGGTCCGCGGATTGTGGCACATCACCAAGGACAACATGGGTGGTCCGTTCATCTCACACGTACGTATTGATACCGTTAATCATAAGGTCATTGTGGCCGAAGGCTTTGTTTACAAACCCAACGAGAGCAAGCGCAACCAGATCCGTATTCTGGAGTCGGCTCTTTATACCCTGCAGTTGCCTGCCGATGAGGCTGCCAGCAAGGAATTGGAGAACAATGCCATTGAGCAGTCCAATGACGTAGACAACCGAATTACAAATAAGAAAGACAAGAAATAAGTATGGAAAGAAAGATAAGAGTAGGAGTTACCCACGGCGACATCAACGGTGTGGGCTATGAGGTAATCCTGAAAACCTTTTCCGACCCCGTTATAATGGAGATGTGTACTCCCATCATCTACGGTTCTCCAAAGATTGCCACTTTTCACCGCAAGGCTTTGGACATCAACATGCCATTCGTCACCATCAAGAATGCCGCTCAGGCAGTAGACGGTAAGGTGAATATGATCGACTGCTTCGATGAGCAGGAGGTTAAGGTAGAGTATGGTCAGGCCACTACCGAGGCAGGACTCGCAGCCCTGTGCTCGCTGGAGCGTGCCGTGAAGGATTATAAGGAGGGCGTATTTGATGTGCTGCTCACCGCACCTATCAACAAGCATACCATTCAGAGCGACAGCTTCCATTTCCCCGGTCATACCGAATACATCGAGGAGCGTGTAGGCGAGGGTAATGAGGCCCTGATGATTCTGATGCAGAACGAGTTGCGTGTGGCCCTGGTTACCACCCATATTCCTATCAAGGACATTGCACAGACCATTACCAAGGAACTGATCATCAAGAAGGCCACCATCCTTCACGAGTCTCTGCAGAAGGATTTTGGCTGTAGCAATCCGCGTATCGCTGTGCTGGCCCTGAATCCGCATGCCGGTGACAACTGTCTGATTGGCATGGAGGAGCACGATAAGATTATCCCTGCCATCGAGGAACTGGCCCAGCAGGGCATTCAGTGCTTCGGCCCTTATTCTGCCGATGGTTTCTTTGGCAGCGGCACCTATCAGAAGTTCGACGGCATTCTGGCCATGTACCATGATCAGGGTCTGGCACCATTCAAGGCATTGGCCATGGACGAGGGCGTGAACTTCACCGCCGGACTTCCTATCGTTCGCACCTCACCGGCTCATGGCACCGCCTACGACATTGCCGGTCAGAACCTGGCCAGCGAGAGTTCCTTCCGCCAGGCACTCTATACCGCGCTGGATGTGTACCGCAACCGCTGCGCTTACGATTATGCCCGCCGCAATCCGCTGCGTAAGGTTTACCACGATAAGCGCGATGACAGCGACAAACTGAAATTGGATTAAGAATCAGATATAAAAAGGACAGCTCATTACGGGCTGTCTTTTTTGTTTTTACAGGATTCACTGGAAATGCCGGTGACGATTAATTTTTGGTAAAATCCCTCATTTTATGACATAAGTCAATAAAACCCGATTTTTGGGATATTTTCTCATGAAAAATTTGACACTATGACACAAATAGTCGTAAATTTGCATCGGTTATAAGAGATAGCGGGTGTTAGGATAACAAAATGACAATGAAATCCCGCAGTTTAGTGTTAAATTAATTATTAGTTTTAAAAGGGTATGAAAAGATTGTTTTTGGCTGTAGCTGCCATGATGGTATGGGGCGCAGCAGATGTTCAGGCATCCAATGCCGAGAATTTCAATTTTCAGATTAACCAGCATGCAATGAATCATTATCTGAAATTCCACGATGATCAGTTCAATCAGGTGGAAGACATTCAAGAGTACTTCAAAGAGTGTATGCATCGTGCTGGATATTCTAAAGGACAACTTCGTGAGAAGCGTATCAAGTATGCTGTTTATTCTAACCTTAAGCTGATGAAGCAAGTGTTGGACAATGAACAGTATAGAAAGTACCTTCGAATCGTGAATGTGAGTTTACGCAATCACGGTTTGAACTTGTATTTCAATTAATAAACACGCCATAATGCCCTATCGTGAGATAGGGCATTATTTTTTTTACAGGATGCCGTAGGCAGTTAGGATTCCCGTCAGTGCCGTGAGCAGTGCATTAATAATGATGCTCCATTTGTTCTTGTTATTCATAAAATTAAAAATTTTATTCATGACAACAGACTGCAGACAACGGTCAACGGACCGCCATTCGGCATTGTGTTGTCATGAGGGTTAGTCTGTTGGTTTAGGGAAAATTTCGATAGTTTTCTCTTTCAGTCCGTTGTCTGTCGTCCGTTGTCTGTTGTCCAGCCGCAGACTGATGTAGTGCTCTATTCCAAATATACTGCCAGCATAGATCAGAATCTGTGCGAATATGTAGATCACTGTCTCATGAATTTCGCCCGGTGGTGGCAGGAATAAGGAGATGTAAGCCAGCAACATTCCTGCACCCAGCAGGCATGCTGCTGATTTTTCTTTCATAGTTTTCAGTGTGTCATCACCCATATGTCATCCTGAGGAGCGTAGCGACGTGAGGATCTTTCTACCTCTTTGTCATTCTGAGCGAATGCGAAGAATCTTACCTCGCGAGGAAGCATACTTTAAAAAGTTACCACTACTTATTTAGAAAGATCCTTCGTTTCACTCAGGATGACATTAGAGTGACATGACAATCATTGAGTGCTTTTCTTATCCTTTTTTCAGTCTTCTAAGAATCCGGGCCCAAGTCATCATAGAAGACCGTCATCGGTCTTAAGAGAATCCCTCAAAAAATCGCAGTAGCAATTCTTGTGCAAGCTGAGAGGAGAATCAAACTTGTTTGTTATCCCGAGGCGCCGCCAAGAATCGCAATAGCAATTCTTTCTCAAATGCTATTGCAAAGTTACGAAATAACGAGGGGGTAGTCAATCTTAT
>JAZQPA010000098.1:0-23256 GCA_045628125.1 Bacteroidaceae bacterium | reverse complement strand
AGTGCAAACCGAGTGGAGTACAAAATAAATTTATTTATTTTTTCTCCATTGTCATTGCGAGGAGCATAGCGACGTGGCAATCTTGAGCGAAGCGAATAAAATAAGGCAAAAAAACCTTTTCTTAATTCGTGCTTAAGCACTCAAGATTCATCGCTTCGCTCTGAATGACAATCTGTGTAAACCGCCCTACACCTCTGCATCCTTCATCTGATGGCGGAAATAACCAATCTCGTTCACCACATCCTCCGCAGAGTCCGTGATGGAAAGAATCAGGTTCTTATAGGTCCCTGCCTCCAGCATCTGCTTCATCAATGGATAAATCGGTACTTCCTCCTCCCAGAAGTGTTTACCAAGGAAGATCATAGGACTGGAATAACCATATGTCAGATAATGGTTCTGGACTGCCTCCTGGAAGATTTCCTGTAAGGTACCGGCGCTTCCTGGAGAATATACTATGCCGCCCATGGCAATGGTCAGGATACCATCCTCACGAATACTGTTGTCAAAATATTTAGCAATATGAGTAGCAAATGGAGTAGAAGGCTCGTGCCCATACAACCAGGTTGGAATACCCAAACTCTCATAGGTATGCTGCGGATATTTTTCCATTACATCAAAGGCCTTTTCCAACCAGCCTTCATCACTGAAAGACGGAGCTTGAGCCACAATCTCAAGGGCATCCTCCACTTCTGTCTCTGTTCTTCCCGCCATCCATGCACCCAGATGAGTAGCTTCCATAGCGCCGGGACCACCACCTGTAACCATAAGTGAACCAAGTTCGGTTAACTTCTTGCTTAACAACACAATTTGGCGATACATCTGACCTGTTCGTTTAAGTCCGTGTCCACCCATAACTCCCACCAGCTGCCAAGGTGAATATTTGGACAGAAAGTAATGAAGGGCGCCACTGATCGAATTATCATGGATGCAGCGGCCTAATGACTCCTTAATGTCACTCGTAGATTTACCGAATTCCAGATAATGCTGATAAACCACACTGTCAAAACAGGTCTTAAAAGTGTCCGGATTATTCCTATCGTAACCTTCATACAGACTGGCCGCATTATACAGTTGTGAGCGGAAAGCATTATAAGGCACGTCCAGTGATTCAAAAATCAGACAGCCTTCGGTAGTACGCAGATAGAAATCCTTAGGAAACGTACATCCTAGGAACAGACAATCCTGAAAATGGCAATACTCAATGTCGCAGCAACATTCATTAAAATCAATGTCCTGAAATGCACAATGGGTAATAATCCTACGGGTGGCTATCAGATGATTCACATCCTTAACCGTTTCAATTTCTCGGTAATTGGCAATCATAGCATATAAATTATGCTACAAATATAGCGAAAACGCCGTTTTTTCCCAAATAGAACCTCTTTATTTATATCTTTTTTGTATCTTTGCGCTTCGAAAAATCAAAAAGTTATTCAAAATGGAATTAGCAAGTAAATACAATCCCGCTGATGTTGAAGCCAAATGGTATCAGTATTGGCTAGATCATAAATTATTCAGTTCTAAACCTGATGGCCGCGAGCCATACACCATCGTGATTCCTCCACCAAATGTTACCGGTGTGCTTCACATGGGTCACATGCTGAATAATACCATTCAGGATATTCTGGTTCGCCGTGCCCGTATGGAGGGCAAGAACGCATGCTGGGTACCAGGTACCGACCATGCTTCCATCGCCACCGAGGCTAAGGTTATCAAGCGCTTGGCAGAGCAGGGCATCCAGAAGAGCGACCTGACCCGTGATGAGTTCCTGAAGCATGCTTGGGCATGGACCGATGAGCACGGTGGCATCATCCTGAAGCAGTTGCGCAAGTTGGGTGCAAGCTGTGACTGGGACCGCACCGCATTCACCATGGACGAGAAGCGTAGCGAGAGCGTCATTAAGGTTTTCGTTGACCTGTACAACAAGGGCATGATTTACCGTGGTGTGCGTATGGTGAACTGGGATCCAGAGCGCCAGACCGCATTGAGCGATGAGGAGGTAATCTACCACGACGAGCACAGCAAACTGTACTACATGAAGTACTATGTGGATGAGCCAGCAGGCAGCACCGATGGTGAGGAGGCTGATGCTATTGTCATCTGCAACAACGATAAGGAGTTCGACCCAACCGTAAAGGTTCAAGTTATCCATCGTGATACCGAGGGCCGCCGTTATGCTGTAGTAGCAACCACCCGTCCTGAGACCATCATGGGTGATGTGGCTGTATGTATCAACCCTAATGACCCAAAGAATACCTGGCTGAAGGGCAAGAAGGTTATCGTTCCTATGGTAGGCCGTATCGTTCCTATCATCCAGGACGAGTATGTTGAGATTGAGTTCGGTACCGGTTGTTTGAAGGTTACCCCTGCTCACGACGTGAACGACTACATGTTGGGTGAGAAGTACAATCTGGAGGCTATCGACGTGTTCAACCCAGACGGAACTTTGAGTCAGGCTGCTGGTCTGTACATTGGCATGGACCGTTTCGACTGCCGCAAGCAGATTGCACTGGACATGAATCAGGCTGGTCTGCTGGAGAAGCAGGAGGATTACAACAATAAGGTTGGTTACAGCGAGCGTACCAACGTGCCAATCGAGCCAAGATTGAGTATGCAGTGGTTCCTGAAGATGCAGCATTTTGCTGACATTGCTCTGCCACCTGTAATGAACGATGAACTGAAGTTCTATCCTGCAAAATATAAGAATACTTACCGCAACTGGTTGGAGAACATCAAGGACTGGTGTATCAGCCGTCAGCTGTGGTGGGGTCACCGTATTCCTGCTTACTACCTGCCTACAGGAGGTTATGTTGTAGCAGAGAACATCGAGAAGGCTGTTGAGCTGGCTCGTGAAAAGAGCGGTAACGCAGAACTGACAGCAGCCGACCTGCGTCAGGATGAGGATGCACTGGATACTTGGTTCTCATCATGGTTGTGGCCTATCTCACTGTTCGATGGCATCAACAACCCAGGCAATGAGGAGATCAGCTACTACTACCCTACTTCCGATCTGGTAACCGGTCCGGATATTATCTTCTTCTGGGTAGCCCGCATGATCATGGCTGGTTATGAGTATCAGGGTAACATGCCGTTCAAGAATGTTTACTTCACCGGTATCGTTCGTGATAAACTGGGCCGTAAGATGAGTAAGTCATTGGGTAACAGCCCAGACCCACTGGATCTGATCGACCGCTTCGGTGCTGATGGTGTACGTATGGGTATGATGCTGAGCGCACCTGCAGGTAACGATATTCTGTTTGATGACAGTCTGTGCGAGCAGGGACGTAACTTCAACAATAAGATTTGGAATGCATTCCGTCTGGTTAAGGGATGGACTGTATCTGCCGATATCGAGCAGCCAGCCGAGAGCAAGATTGCTACCGCATGGTTCGATGCTCAGCTGAAGAGCACAGCGGCTGAACTGGCCGACCTGTTTACCAAGTATCGTCTGAGCGAGGCCTTGATGGCTGTTTACAAGCTGTTCTGGGATGAGTTCTCAAGCTGGTATCTGGAGATGATTAAGCCTGCATACGGTCAGCCTATCGATAAGGTAACCTACGATGCTACTTTAGGCTTCTTCGACGGTCTGCTGAAACTGTTGCATCCATTCATGCCATTCATTACCGAGGAGTTGTGGCAGGCACTGGAGGAGCGCAAGGACGGCGAGAGCCTGATGGTTCAGACCATGAGCTTTACTGCTCCTACCGAGGCAGACAAGCAGTTGGTTGCTGACATCGAGAAGGTTAAGGAAGTGGTAGTAGGCATCCGTGCCATCCGTCAGCAGAAGAATATCTCTCCAAAGGATGAACTTACACTGGAGGTTGTCGAGAACAACCCAGCCGAGGCATACAACGCCATGATTCAGAAGATGGCTAACATCAGCCAGGTAAATACTGTAGCAGCAAAGAGCGAGGGTACAGCAGCCTTCATGCTAGGTACTACAGAGTATGCTGTTCCATTGGGCAACCTGATTGATGCAGAGGCTGAGATTGCCAAGGCAGAGGCTGAGATTAAGCGTCTGGAAGGCTTCCTGACCGGTGTCATGAAGAAGTTGAGCAACGAGCGCTTCGTAGCTAACGCACCTGCTCAGGTAGTAGAATTGGAAAAGAAAAAGCAGGCTGATGCCGAGAGCAAGATTGCATCGCTCAAGGAAAGCATCGCTGCACTGAAGAAATAATTAATCTATGGGATTAATAGCAAACATCATCCATCAGGAGGACGAAGGAAAAACTCTGCGGCTAAATGCCACAGAGTTTTTTGATACGCAGAAGAAGTCCAAGATTGTCTACCTGCCATCTGAATGGGCACTGCAGAGCGGTGTTCAGCTCACCTGGCCTCACGAGGAGACCGATTGGGCCTATATGCTGGACGAGGTCAAGGACTGCTACCGCCATTTGGCACAGGAAATAGCAGCCCGAGAGCCACTGCTCATCGTTACTCCTGATATCGAAGCAACCAAGGCAGAACTGACCGAGTGGTTTCAGGCCGATACCCTTCCACTGGGCAAGACCCCGGAGGAACTGATGCAGAACATCCGTTTCTTTGAGTGCCCTACCAATGACACTTGGGCACGCGACCATGGTTTCATCACCCTCAAGACCGAGGAAGAGGCACAACTGGTGGACTTCCGTTTCAACGGCTGGGGACAGAAATTTGCCGCCAATTACGACAACCAGATTTGCCGTAAACTGGTGAATTCAGATCTACTGAACGGACGTTACTTGAATTGTCTGGACTTTGTTCTGGAAGGCGGAAGCATCGAGAGTGATGGTTGTGGCACCTTGCTTACCACCACTGAATGCCTCACAGCACCCAACCGCAATGAGCCGATGGCTAAGGAGGAGATTGACAGTTATCTGACTAAACTCTTTAATCTGAAGCAGATTCTGTGGCTGGATTACGGCTATTTGGCAGGCGATGATACCGACAGTCATGTGGATACCCTGGCACGTCTTTGCCCGGATGATACCATCACCTATGTTCAGTGTCTGGATAAAGAGGATGAGCATTATGAGCAATTGCACCTGATGGAGGAACAGCTTAAAACCTTCCGCACTCTGGACGGAAAGCCATACCGGCTGTTGCCCTTACCTATGGCCAGTGCGGTCTACGATGAGGATGATTTGCGTCTGCCTGCCACCTATGCCAATTTCCTGATTATGAACCAGGCGGTTCTCTATCCTACATACAATCAGCCCGAAAATGACGCTAAAGCTAAGGCAGGCCTTCAGCAGGCCTTCCCTACCCACGACATTGTGGGTGTGGACTGTAGGGCATTGATTAAGCAGCATGGCTCACTGCATTGTGTCACCATGCAGTTCCCTGTTGGAGTATTGAAATAACAAAATACCTTATAAAAATGAGAAAGATTAAAGTCGGTTTAGTGCAACAGTCATGCTCACCTAATTTGGAGTACAACCTGTCCAAACTGTATGAGAACATCAAGGTGCTGGCCCAGAACGGAGCTCAGCTGGTGGTTCTGCAGGAGTTACACAACTCACTTTATTTCTGTCAGGTAGAGAGTACGGACAATTTCGATTTGGCTGAGCCAATCCCTGGTCCTTCTACCGGTTTTTACAGCACCATTGCCCGCGAGTTCGGCATCGTGCTGGTCACCTCGCTTTTCGAGAAGCGTGCGGCAGGACTGTACCACAACACGGCAGTAGTGTTCGAGAAAGACGGTTCCATTGCCGGAAAATATCGCAAGATGCATATCCCTGACGATCCTGCTTATTACGAGAAATTCTATTTTACCCCAGGTGATATCGGCTTCGAGCCCATCCAGACCTCAATAGGAAAACTGGGCGTTCAGGTGTGCTGGGACCAGTGGTATCCCGAAGGAGCCCGTCTCATGGCACTGAAGGGCGCTGAATTATTGATTTACCCAACTGCCATCGGTTATGAGAGCAGCGATACTATTGAGGAGCAGACCCGTCAGCGCGAGGCTTGGATTACCGTTCAGCGCGGTCATGCTGTAGCCAACGGTTTGCCTGTCATTGCGGTGAACCGTGTAGGTCTGGAACCTGACCCAAGCGGACAGACCAATGGTATCTCTTTCTGGGGAAGCAGTTTTGTAGCCGGCCCTCAAGGCGAGATTATCGCACAGGCTCCTATTAATAAGGAGATGAATATGCTGGTAGAAATCGACATGGAGCGAAGCGAGAATGTGCGCCGTTGGTGGCCATTCTTACGCGACCGTAGAATAGAAAAATTTGGAGATTTGACAAAAAGATTCATAGATTAGCCAAATAATTTAGATTTTTGTATTATCTTTGCATTGTATAAGAGAAAAATGATAGATTTAATCTATTTTTAATTACAAAATGGCAAGCAAGATTCATTTTACAAAAATGCATGGTGCAGGCAATGATTACATCTATGTCTACACCCCTGAGTATCCCATCGAGAATCCGGAAGCTGCATCTATCGCGTGGAGCAGATTCCATTTCAGTATTGGTTCTGATGGACTTATTCTCGTTGGCAAATCCGATATCGCCGATTTCTCCATGCGTATTTTCAACAACGACGGTTCCGAGGCCATGATGTGTGGCAACGGTGTGCGTTGTGTAGGAAAATTCGTATACGATCATAAACTTACTGACAAGGAAGAGATTACCCTCGAGACCCTTTCCGGCATTAAGGTCATCCGTCTGGTAGTAAAGGATGGAAAAGCCACCGGTGCTACCGTAGATATGGGCGAGCCTATATTGAAGAACCCTAAGCAGTTGGCCACTCCCGATGGCGACATGATTGCAGGACAGATTTTCAACGGCTCAGAGGCATACACGGGTACTTACGTGTGCATGGGTAATCCTCATTTCGTCATTTTTGTGGATGATGTCATGAGCATTCCTCTTACCCAGATTGGTCCTCAGTTGGAGTTTAATCCTATCTTCCCCGAGCGATGCAATATCGAGTTCGCACAACTCCGTGCCGATGGCAGTATCCGTATGAGAGTATGGGAGCGCGGATCAGGAATCACCATGGCATGCGGCACCGGTGCATGTGCCACAGCAGTGGCAGCCATTCTGAATCAGAAAACAGGGCGCAACGTCAGCATTGAGATGGACGGCGGTACCCTGCAGATTGAATGGCGGGAATCCGACAACCGCATCTACATGACAGGTCCTGCTGCTACAGCATTCGAGGGAGATATTGAATTACCAGAATAAGAACAGATAAATAGTATAAGAGTATGGCGTTAGTGAATGAGAACTTTCTGAAGTTACAGAAAAATTACCTGTTTGTTGATATTGCCCGTAAAGTCAATGCGTTCAAGGCAACACATCCGAAAGCCAATGTTATCCGTATGGGTATTGGCGATGTGACTCAGCCTTTGGCTCCTGCCTGTATTCAGGCCATGCATCAGGCCGTCGAGGAATTCAGCAATAAGGACACTTTCCACGGATATGGCCCGGAGCAGGGATACGAATTCCTTCAGGAAGCTATCATCAAGAACGATTTTGCTCCTCGGGGCATCAAGTTGGAAACCAGCGAGATTTTCATCAGCGATGGTGCCAAGAGCGATACCGGTAACATTGGCGACATTCTGGCTTTGGACAACATGTTCGGTGTTACCGATCCAATTTACCCCGTATACATCGACTCTAATGTCATGGCTGGCCGTACCGGTGAGCTTGATGAAAAAGGCTATTGGAGTAATGTTCACTACATGCCTTGCAATGCGGAGAATAATTTTATTCCCCAAATTCCTGACAGACATTTAGATTTTGTGTATCTTTGCTACCCGAACAACCCTACCGGTACAGTCATTACCAAGGAAGAGCTGAAAAAGTGGGTGGACTATGCGCTGGCCAACGACTGCATCATTCTTTACGATGCTGCATACGAGGCATTCATTCAGGACCCTACCCTGCCTCATTCTATCTATGAGATTAAGGGAGCCAAGAAATGCGCCATCGAGTTCCACAGCTATTCCAAGACAGCAGGCTTTACCGGAGTACGTTGCGGTTACACCGTCATTCCAAAGGAAGTGATGGCTGTCACCGAGAGCGGTGAGAAGGTTTCGCTCAACCAGCTGTGGTTGCGTCGCCAGTGTACCAAGTTCAATGGAGCTTCATATATCACCCAGCGTGGTGCTGCTGCTATTTATACCCCAGAGGGTAAGGCACAGGTTAAGGAGACCATCAACTATTACATGGATAATGCGCGTCTCATCAGCAATGCATTGAAGGAATTGGGTATCCAGACCTTTGGTGGCGAGAATGCCCCATACATCTGGTTCAAGACTCCTAACGGCGAATCCAGCTGGTCTTTCTTCGAGCGTATGTTGTATGAGGCACATCTGGTCAGCACACCGGGCGTAGGCTTTGGTCCTTCGGGAGAAGGATACATCCGTCTTACCGCATTCGGTCAGCGTGCTGATTGCCAGGAAGCTGTAAGCCGTCTGAAAGACTGGATGAAATAAAAAACTAGATAACGATAACAATAAATAAGTATATAAACCAAGCAGAAGAAATAGGACCTGTGCGTTAAGTACAGGCCAAGATTGATTATTATGTCATCAAAATTAAGATTTAAGGTAGTTAGCGAGGCTTTCGGAAAAAAGCCCGTAGAGGTGCCAGCTCCAGAACAGCGGCCATCGGAATTCTTTGGAAAGTACGTGTTCAACAAGCAGAAGATGTTCAAGTACCTGCCAAAGAAGGTATATGACAAGATGTGTGACGTAATTGATAACGGCGCGCCTCTGGATCGTGAAATTGCCGATCAGGTGGCAGCAGGAATGAAGAAATGGGCCATGGAGTTAGGTGTAACCCATTGTACCCACTGGTTCCAGCCACTGACCGATACCACAGCCGAGAAGCATGATGCATTTGTGGATCATGACGGTAAAGGCGGTATGATCGAGGAGTTCGAAGGAAAATCACTGGTTCAGCAGGAGCCTGATGCCTCATCTTTCCCAAGTGGTGGTATCCGCAGTACCTTCGAGGCTCGCGGTTACTCGGCATGGGATCCTACTTCACCGGTCTTTGTTATCGGTGATACGCTGATGATTCCTACCGTCTTCATCTCTTACACAGGTGAGGCGTTGGATTATAAGACTCCACTGCTCAAGGCGTTGAGTGCTGTAAATAAGGCTGCAACCGATGTATGCGCCTATTTCTATAAGGATGTAAAGAAAGTCATCACCAACCTGGGTTGGGAACAGGAATACTTCCTGGTGGACGAGGGTCTGTACAGTGCCCGTCCCGACCTGTTGCTTACCGGACGTACCCTGATGGGACACAGTTCGGCTAAGGACCAGCAGATGGATGACCATTATTTCGGTTCCATCCCTGAGCGTGTGGCTGAGTTTATGAAGGACCTGGAGATTCAGGCACTGGAATTGGGTATTCCTTGCAAGACCCGTCACAACGAGGTGGCTCCAAACCAGTTTGAGTTGGCTCCTATCTATGAGGAGGCTAACCTGGCTATCGACCACAACATGCTGATTATGGGTCTGATGCGTAAGATTGCCCGCAAACATGGATTCCGCTGTCTGTTGCACGAGAAACCATTCGCAGGCATCAACGGTTCTGGAAAGCACAACAACTGGTCACTCAGTACTGATACGGGTGTATTGTTGCACAATCCGGGCAAGACTCCAGAGGAGAACCTGCGTTTTGTCACCTTCATTGTAGAGACACTGATGGGTGTATATAAGCACAACGGTCTGTTGAAGGCATCAATCATGAGTGCCACCAATGCTCACCGTTTGGGAGCACACGAGGCTCCTCCTGCTATTGTTTCCTCTTTCCTGGGCAAGCAGCTCACTGATCTGCTGAACCATCTGGAAGAGACCGAGGAGGACGCTCTGATTACCCTGGACGGCAAGCATGGCATGAAGATGGATATTCCATCCATCCCTGAGATTATGATTGACAATACCGACCGCAACCGCACCTCACCTTTTGCCTTCACAGGCAACCGATTCGAGTTCCGTGCGGTAGGTTCCGAGGCCAACTGTGCATCTGCCATGATAGCCCTGAATGCGGCGGTAGCCGAGGCACTGGTAAGTTTCAAGGAGCGTGTGGATGCGCTCATCGCACAGGGTGTGGCTCAGAACTCTGCTATTCTGAAGGTATTGCGTGACGATATCAAGACCTGCAAGCCTATCCGTTTCGACGGCAACGGCTATTCCGATGAATGGGTGGAAGAGGCTGCCAAGCGAGGTCTGGACGTGGAGAAGAGCTGTCCTATCATTTTCGACCGCTATCTGGACAAGCAGAGCGTAGAGATGTTCGAGAAACTGAACATCATGACCGAAAAGGAGCTGGAAGCCCGTAATGAGATAAAATGGGAAACCTTCACCAAGAAAGTGCAGATTGAGGCACGAATCTTTGGTGATTTGGCCATCAATCATATCATCCCTATCGCAACCCGTTACCAGAGTGCACTGATTGACAATGTGCATAAGGTAAAGGACATATTTGGTGATGAGGCTATTGGACTGAGCGAGGAGAACATGAAGCTGATTCGTGAAATCTCCATGCGTACCAAGACCATCACAGCCAAGGTACAGGAAATGATCGAGGCACGCAAATGTGCCAACCGAATTACCTGTGAGCGTACCAAGGCCATTGCTTACCACGACACCGTGGAGCCTTTCCTGAACGAGATTCGTGAGGAAATTGACAAATTGGAGATGATTATTGATGATGAAATTTGGCCATTGCCCAAATACCGTGAAATCTTATTTATCAGATAATAAATAAGTTATCTATTTCTTTTGTTGGTTGTTTTAAGTTTGAGGATGGATGCCGTTGCGAAACGTCATCCATTCGTTTTTTCACCCCTCCTGTCTTTCTGAGCGGAGCGAAGAAACTCGAGCGAAGCGAGTTATAACCATCATTTTCCTATAAATAGGGAAAATCCCCCTATCTTTTAGGGATTTCCTCTTGCACGTAGGAAATTACTCCCTTATCTTTGCAACAGATAAAAGAAGAAATAACACTTTAAACTATAAGCCTTATGAAAAAGATCATCCTTAGCCTGGTAGCCATCCTGATGGTAACTGTAAATGCTAACGCGCTCAGCAAGTCACGCTCTCGCGAGGAAGCCCGATTCCTGACCGATAAGATGGCGTATGAGCTGGACCTGACCGATGAGCAGCTGCAGGACATCTATGAAATCAACTACGACTACTTCCGTAGCCTGGGTCCTGTAACCGGCAATTATGATATGGAGTACGACTTGCGTTACCGCAATTTAGGTTATGTACTGTACGACTGGCAGTGGAACGAGTTCCTGTTGCGCGACTACTTCCTGCGTCCTGTATATATCTACCGTGGCGGTTGGGCATTCGGTGTATACAACTACTACGTACGTACTCACTGGTGCTTCCACAATTACCACTGGCACAACTATCACGGCGGTCACCACATGCACCACAACTACTATCTGAGCCGTCGCGATATGCATCACCGTTCAGTGATCAACCGCGGTACCCGTGCCAATATCCACGAGCGTCGTCCTCAGATGTTGCGTCCAAACGTAGGTCATAACAACGGTATCAGCAATCGCCGCAACAATAATGGCATCAGCCACAACAATGGCAACGGTAATGTAAACCGTCGTAACGACAACCGCAACAATGGTGGCCAGTACAACCGTCAGGAGAATCGTGTAAGCCGGAATAACAACAGCGCTCCAAACCACAATAACAATGGTGTACGCCAGGAAAGCCGTGTGAACCGTAGCAATGGTCGCGTAACCAACGGTCAGGCACAGGTTAAAAGCAATAACAATGTAACCCGCAGCCCACGCCAGAGCAGCCGCAGCAACCAGGTAACTCGCAGTTCATCAGCTCCAAGCCGCAGCAATCAGGTAACCCGCAGCACTTCAGCTCCAAGTCGCAGCAACGGCAGCATGAGCAGAGGAGGCATGAGCAGAAGCGGAGGTCACAGTAATGGTGGCGGCAGAAGCGGAGGCCGTGGACACAATTAAAAAAGAAAGAGGAGGAACAATCATTCCTCCTCTTTTCTTTTCGTCATGTCATTGCGAGGAGCAAAGCGACGTGGCAATCTTGAGGGCAATGCCCGAATAAAACAAGGTTTATTCCTCCTCTTTCTTTATCCGTAAGGTTTCCACCTTTGATAATCTTTCTTTCAACCGGGGCATCATCGACTGACGGATTTGCAGACGCATGGTGCAATCCTGGTCATAACCCTGTTCCAGGATCTTAGGACTCAAATCCTTGACCACCCGCATCACATCATTCATAAACGGATATTCAAAAGCTATATCCACCTGCTCATCCACGGTCTTCTCGATAAACTCAGCATTAGCCAGACATTCCTGAGCTGCAGCCTTATAGGCTACAATCAGACCGCTGGTACCCAATTTAATGCCGCCAAAATAACGCACCACACAAATCAGGATATCCGTCAGTTCATTGCTGTTGATCTGTCCCAAGATAGGCTTACCGGCAGTACCCGATGGTTCACCGTTATCATTGGCCCGGAAATGGGTACGCTCATGCCCCAGCATGTAGGCATAGCACACATGACGCGCATCGTAATACTCCTTCTGGATACGCTCTATATGTTCCTTTATCTCGTCAAGGTTAGAAACCGGAAAAGCGAAGGCAAGAAACTTGCTTCGCTTTTCAGTATAGGTTCCCTCGGCGGGACGGGCTATTGTTCTAAATTCGTCAGATTGCATTTGTTGGTGTTTATCAGTTGTTTAAGTTAATCTTCCAGCTTATGGATTACCAATCCTGAACGCAGTTTAGGCTCAAACCAGGTAGTCTTAGGAGGCATGATATTACCGGAATCCGCTATATCCATAATCTGTTTCATGGACACCGGATACAAGGCCAAGGCCACTTTCATCTCACCGCTGTCCACACGCTTCTTCAGCTCACCTAAACCACGGATACCTCCTACAAAGTCAATACGCTTGTCACTGCGCAGGTCCTTAATGCCCAGTACCTTATCCAGAATCAGGTTTGACGAAACTGACACGTCCAACACGCCTATCGGGTCATTATCATCGTAAGTCCCCGGTTTGGCAGTCAGGCTGTACCATTTACCCTCCAGATACAGGGAGAAGTTGTGCAGACACTGAGGCTTATAGATTTCTGTACCCTTCAGTTCCACGTCAAAGTTCTCGCCCACCTGAGTCAGGAACTCCTCAGCAGTCAGACCGTTCAGGTCCTTCACAACACGGTTGTAATCAATGATGGTCAGCTGATTGGCAGGGAAACATACCGCCATGAAATAGTTGTATTCCTCATCCCCCCTATGGTTAGGATTCATACGGGCCTTCTCGGCACCTACCAGTGCGGCTGCAGCCGAACGGTGATGGCCATCGGCAATATAAAGCGACGGCATCGCTGCAAAGCGATCGGTAACCGTCTGTATGTCAGCTTCATCATCAATAATCCAGAACTGATGACCGAAACCATCAATCGGAGCCACAAAGCGGTATACAGGAGCATTGGCCGTATATTTGGCAACCAGATTATCCAGCACCTCATCATCAGGATAAGCAAAGAACACCGGCTCGATGTTCGCATTGTTGATGCGCACATGCTTCATGCGGTCCTCCTCCTTGTCACGTCGGGTCAGCTCATGCTTTTTGATAACGCCATTCAGGTAATCCTCCACAAAGGCACAAACCACCAGACCATATTGGGTCTTGCCGTTCATGGTCTGGGCATAGATATAATAGTTCTCCTTCTCGTCCTGTACCAGCCAGCCGTTCTTCTGGAACAGGTTGAACTGCTCCACAGCCTTCTCGTACACCTTAGGATCATGCTCGTCACAGATAGGGTCAAAGTTGATTTCAGGCTTGATGATGTGATACAGCGATTTCTCGTTACCCTCACACTCTGCCTTCGCCTCCTGGCTGTTCAGCACATCATAAGGTCTGGACTCCACCAGTTCTACAAGATCCTGTGGAGGACGCACACCCTTAAATGGTTTAACAACAGCCATTACTTATTCACTCTGAATTTCTCACAACCGGTCTGGAAGTAACCTACAATCTGCTTGGCAGCAGCTATACCGGCATTAATGTTAGCCTCGGCAGTCTGAGCACCCATCTTCTTAGGGGTTGAGAAATAGCGGTCAGCAAATTTCTCAGCAAACTCAGCATGAGCATCAGGCATAATATCGGTCACATACTTGATATCTGTACGTTCAGCCATCAGTTCCAGCAACTCCGGTTCATTGATCACCTCCTTACGGGCAGTGTTAACCACAATACCACCCTTCTTCATCTTACCTACCAGAGCCTTGTTGATGCTCTGCTTGGTCTCAGGGGTAGCAGGAATATGCAGGGAAACGATGTCGCATGTCTCAAACAGCGCGTCCTGACAGTCCACTGCATGAACACCGGCAGCCTCGATAACCTCCTTAGGACAGAAAGCATCGTAAGCATACACCTCCATGCCGAAACCGGCAGCCACGCGAGCCACATTACGGCCCACATTTCCGAAAGCCAGGATACCCAACTTCTTACCCATCAGCTCGGTACCGGCCTTGCCGTTGAAGAAATTGCGCACAGCAAACACCAGCAGGCCAAACACCAGCTCAGCCACCGCGTTACTGTTCTGACCCGGAGTATTCATCGCCACCACGTTATGAGCGGTAGCAGCATCCAGGTCAATATTGTCGTAACCGGCACCGGCACGAACCACAATCTTCAGTTCCTTAGCAGCGTCCAGCACCTCATTATCCACCTTATCACTGCGGATAATCAGGGCATTGGCATCCTTTACCGCATCCAGCAACTGCGCTTTCTCGGTATATTTCTCCAATAAGGCCAACTCATAGCCGGCAGCCTCTACCTCCTTACGGATACCTTCTACCGCCACGGCAGCAAAAGGCTTCTCAGTAGCTACTAAAACCTTCATAACCTTACTTATTTTCAAATTCCTTCATGCAGGCAACCAGCGCCTGAACGCTCTCCAGAGACATGGCATTGTAGCAGGAAGCACGGAAACCACCCACTGAACGGTGTCCCTTGATGCCCACCATACCCTGCTCGGTGGCAAACTTCAGGAAGTCAGCCTCCAGATCCTTATACTCATCCTTCATTACCCAGCAGATGTTCATGTATGAACGGTCCTCCTCATTCAGAATGGTAGGACGGAAAATCTTACTGCTGTCGATAGCACCGTACAGCACGTCAGCACGCTCCTTGGCACGACGGGCCATTACCTCTACACCACCCTGAGCCTTCAGCCAGCGCAGCGTCTGCAGTGCAGTATAGATAGGCAATACAGGAGGAGTGTTGAACATGGAACCGCCATCCACATGAGTCTGATAGTTCAGCATGGTAGGGATATAACGCTCCACCTTATTCAGGGCATCGTTCTTCACCACTACGAAAGACACACCAGCAGGAGCCAGGTTCTTCTGTGCACCACCATAGATACAATCGTACTTGGCTACATCCACCGGATGAGAGAAGATATCCGATGACATATCACAGATCATTCGAACATCACCCACCTGTGGAGTCTCACGGATTTCGGTACCGTAAATGGTATTGTTCGAGGTATAGTGGAAATAATCCACATCGGTAGGAACGGTATAACCCTTTGGGATATAATTGTATGTAGTATCGGCCGAAGATGCCACCTCTACCACCTCGCCAAAAGCCTTAGCCTCCTTGATCGCCTTCTTGGCCCACACACCGGTATTCAAGTATGCTGCCTTCTTGTTCAGGAAATTGTAAGGCACCATGCAGAACTGCATGCTGGCGCCACCGCCTAAGAACAAAACAGAATAACCCTCTGGAATATCCAGCAACTCCTTAAACAGAGCCACTGCCTCGTCCAGTACAGGCTGAAAATCCTTAGCACGATGAGATATCTCTAAAATTGACAATCCTGACCCATTAAAATCCAGAACAGCCTGAGCTGTCTGCTCAATTACTTCGCGGGGTAAGATAGAAGGTCCCGCGTTAAAGTTATGCTTCTTCATCTTTAATCGTAATTAATATTTTACTCTCTTATATTTCGCAAATGAGCGACAAAATTAGCAAAACCTTTTTCAATATGCAAGCAAAAATGGCTTTAAATGTTACAAATTTAAAGCCATTTAATGTTTAAAGTGATAAAATTACACACCACTCACAAATGTGCGCAAAATTTTACTTGGTTGGTTCTATCAGCGTTTTCATACCCTTGATTTTCTGTCCCTCAACCTGGCGCACGGTCTGTCGCAGTTTATTGCGGCTGATGGCAGCAAAAGCATAATGATCCTTTACATCGATGCGTCCTATCTCGGTCTTATCCAAACCACCCTTCTGGCACAGGAAACCCAAAATGTCACCCTTACTCAGTTTATCCTTCTTACCTTTACCTATATATAAGGTAACCCACTCCGGCAGATTCATGCGGTGGCCTTCGGCTACAGGCTCCAGACGGTACGACTGGATATTACCGATATACACCGGCATCTGCTCCTCCGGTCCCAAAATCAGGAAGCTGTTACCTTCCGCCTCCCATCGGGCTGTACGTCCGTTGCGGTGGGTATAGGCCTCAGGACTGGTAGGCAAATGATAATGGATGATATTGTCCACATCCGGAATATCCAGACCACGGGCAGCCAGATCAGTAGATACGAACACATTGCTGCTGCCGTTACTGAACTTGTACAGGGCACGTTCACGGTCCTTCTGCTCCATGCCACCATGGAACATCTCGCAGAACACGCCCCGCTTTTTCAGATACTGCCCCACACGGTCCACCGACTCACGGTAGTTCACAAACACCAATGACGATTCACCGTCGCGCTGAGCCAACAGATTATATAAGGTATCCAATTTATCTTTCTCGGGCGAATGCACCACCTTCACTTGAATCCGGGCACTCGGTTTCTTCTCCAGGAAATCCAGACGGACAGGGTCCTTACCCACACGGGTAAAGTTAGGAATCTCCTCGGCATCCGTAGCCGACAGCAGCACACGGCGGCGCAACTGCGGTAATTTGCGTATCACTGCACTCATCTCGTCCTGGAAACCCAGTTCCAGACACTTGTCAAACTCGTCAATGACCAGCACACGCACGGTACCCGCCTGCAGGTTGCCCTTACCCAGATGGTCGTTCATACGACCCGGAGTGGCAATCACCACCTCAGGCTTGATGCCGCGCAGGGAACGGTGCTCCTCCATGGCCGGGCGGCCGCCGTAGCAGCTCACTGCACGCAACGGTGAGCCCAATGATTTGAACACCTGCTCGGTCTGCAAGGCCAACTCACGCGAAGGCACCAACACGATGGCCTGAACAGCAGCCTCTTCCGATGCGGAATCACCCTCGGTACGGTGCTCCATCAGATCCATAACCAGAGGCAGCAGATACGCCAAAGTCTTACCCGAACCCGTAGGCGACAGCAACACCAGGTTGCCACCCCCGCCATACGTCTTCAGGGTGGTCTCCTGCATCTTATTCAATTGTTTAATGCCGGCATTCTCCAGCATACTGTTTAATATCTCCTTATTCATACGATGCAAAATTACGGAATAAATTGGCTAACACCAAAAAAAGAAATATCTTTGCACAAATATTAGCAAAACAACCCCCAAACAAGATGGCAGCACCCTTAGCAGAGCGGCTCCGGCCCCAGACCCTTGATGATTACATCGGCCAGAAACACCTGGTTGGTCAGGGTGCCGTATTGCGTAAGATGATTGATTCCGGTCACATCTCGTCGTTCATTTTGTGGGGCCCTCCCGGAGTAGGTAAAACCACACTGGCCCAGATTATTGCCAATAAGCTCGAGACCCCGTTTTTCACCCTCAGTGCGGTGACTAGCGGAGTGAAAGATGTGCGTGAGGTGATAGAGAAAGCCCGCCAGAGCCGGTTCTTCAACCAGCAGAGTCCCATTCTGTTTATTGACGAAATCCACCGTTTCAGCAAATCCCAGCAGGATTCCCTGTTGGGAGCCGTAGAGAAAGGAACCGTCACCCTGATAGGTGCCACCACCGAGAATCCCTCTTTCGAGGTGATCCGTCCCCTGCTGAGCCGGTGTCAGCTGTATGTGCTCAAATCGCTCGAGCAGGATGACTTGCTGCAGCTGGTACAACGCGCCATCACCACCGATGACATCCTGAAGGAACGCGACATCCAGTTGCAGGAAACCGGTGCCCTGTTGCGCTATTCCGGCGGCGATGCCCGCAAACTCCTTAATATAATAGAACTCGTAGTTGAAGCCGAGGGTGAAGGCCCAGTCATCATTACCGATGCCATGGTCACCGAGCGCCTTCAGCAGAATCCTTTGGCCTACGACAAGGACGGAGAGATGCATTACGACATCATCTCAGCCTTTATCAAGAGCATCCGTGGCAGCGACCCCGATGCAGCCCTGTACTGGTTGGCCCGTATGATTGAGGGAGGCGAAGACCCTGCCTTTATTGCCCGCAGACTGGTCATTTCCGCATCCGAGGATGTGGGATTAGCCAATCCCAATGCCCTGTTGCTGGCCAATGCCGCCTTTGATGCCGTGATGAAAATCGGTTGGCCCGAGGGACGAATCCCATTGGCCGAAGCCACCGTCTATCTGGCCACCAGTCCCAAGAGCAACTCCGCCTATATGGGCATCAACAAGGCACTTGAGGTGGTGCAGCAGACCGGCAACGAGCCAGTACCTTTGCACTTGCGCAATGCGCCCACCAAACTCATGGCCCAGTTGGGTTATGCCAAGGACTACAAATATGCCCACAATTATGAGGGCCATTTTGTGGAGCAGCAGTTCCTTCCCGACAATCTGGCAGGCACCCGGCTGTGGACTCCCCAGCCCAATCCATCAGAGGATAAGCTCAAGCAACGGATGGAATTCCTTTGGAAGAGAAAATACTAAGGGTTTTGTGCTTTTCGCACAAACCCCTTAATACTTTCTTCTCTTGTCATTTCGAACCGAGCAAAGCGAGCGTGAGAAATCTTGATCCCCCATTTGTCATTTCGAACGAATGTGAGAAATCTTGAGCGAAGCGAATTAAAAAGAGGTCAAACTCCTATAAAAATAAAAAACCGCCCTTTTCACAAAGAGCGGTTCTAAAGTTTTCAAAAGGTATTAGTTTTTTTAAGGTAAAAAGATTGTTTTCAGGATAACACTGCAAAGATATAGGTTTTTGTTAAGTCAAACAAACAAATTAGAAGGTTTTTTGAACAATTTTGCTGATTTTTTTGACATTTTTTGCTCATTCTGATTTGTGTGCGTTTACAACAATCGCACAATATTCGAGCATTAATTAAAATAATCAAAAATCACTTTGTGCAAACCTTATATTTCCGTACCTTTGTGTCATAAAAATATAAACATACATTTATGGCAGAAAATATTTCTAACGAGGTTGTAGAAAAGAAGAGTCTGAACTTTATCGAGGCAAAAGTAGAGAACGACTTGAAGGAGGGAAAGAACGGTGGTCGCCTCCAGACCCGTTTCCCACCAGAGCCAAACGGCTACCTGCACATTGGCCATGCCAAGGCCATCGCCATGGACTTTGGCGTAGCAGAGAAGTTTGGCGGCGTGTGCAACCTGCGCATGGACGATACCAATCCTCAGAAGGAGGACACTGAATATGTAGAGGCTATCAAGCGCGACATCGAGTGGCTGGGCTTCAAGTGGGGCAACATCTATTATGCTTCCGATTACTTCCAGGATCTGTGGAACTTTGCCGAGTGGTGTATTCTCACCGGTCGTGCCTATGTGGACGAGCAGACCTCTGAGCAGATTGCCGAGCAGAAGGGCACCCCTACCCAGGCAGGTACCAACAGCCCATACCGTGACCGTCCAGCCGAGGAGAGCCTGGCTATCTTCCGTGAGATGAACAGCGGTAACATGGAGCCGGGAAAGGCCATCCTGCGTGCCAAGATTGATATGGCTTCACCAAACATGCATTTCCGTGACCCTATCATGTACCGTGTACTGAACCTGCCACACTGGCGCACCGGAACCCAGTGGAATGCCTATCCAATGTACGACTTCACCCACGGTCAGAGCGACTATCTGGAGGGTGTAACCCACTCTATCTGTACCCTGGAGTTCGTACCTCACCGCGAGTTGTACGATTTGTTCGTAACCTGGATTAAGGAATGGGCCAAGGAGACCGGCCGTGAGGTGGAAGGCCACCCACATGGTGATATCGAGGACAACCGCCCTCGCCAGTTCGAGTTCAACAAGCTGAACCTGAACTACACCCTGATGTCAAAGCGCAACCTGCTTATCCTGACCAAGGAAGGTGTAGTGAACGGTTGGGATGACCCTCGCATGCCTACCATCTGTGGTATCCGTCGCCGCGGTTACAGCCCAGAGTCCATCCTGAAGTTCATCGACAGCATCGGTTACACCACTTTCGATGCGCTGAACGATGTGAAACTGATGGAAGCAGCAGCACGTGCCGACCTGAACGAGCGTTCTACCCGTGTAAGTGCCGTATTGGATCCAGTGAAACTGATTATCACCAACTATCCAGAGGGACAGGTTGAGGAACTGGAAGTAGTGAACAACCCAGAGCTGAAGGATGCCGAGGGCAATGTGATTATGGAAGGCAACACCCATACCATCGAGTTCAGCCGCGAATTGTGGATTGAGCGTGCCGATTTCAAGGCAGAGGCCGATAAGAAGTTCTTCCGCATGACTCCAGGTAAGGAAACCCGTCTGAAGGGTGCATATATTGTGGACTGCACCGGTTTCAAGGCTAATGAGAATGGCGAGGTAGAGGAAATCTACTGTACCTACGACCCAACCTCAAAGGCAGGTACCGAGGGAGCCAACCGCAAGGTAAAGGGCACCATCCATTGGCTGTCAACCGCACACTGTGTACCAGCCGAGGTACGCAACTACGAGTGCCTGTGGACCTGCGAGAACCCACGCGATGCCATCAAGCAGTATGAGAAGGAAAACGGTGTACGCGGTATTGATGCCATGCGTCCATTCCTGAATCCAAACAGCTTGAGCATCAATAAGAATGCCTTTGTAGAGAAGTTTGCCGCTGCACTGCCTGCACTTTCATACCTGCAGTTCACCCGCACCGGTTACTTCAATGTGGATACCGATTCTACACCAGAGCATCCGGTCTTCAACTCAACAGTAGGATTGAAGGAAGCTAAGGGAAAATAAAAATAAAAGGAGGCTGTTTTCAGCCTCCTTTTTTTACGCCCCTCTTGTCATTTCGAACCTCCTCCCCTCTTGTCATTTCGAACGAATGTGAGAAATCTTACCTCGCGAGGGAACATACTTTAAAAGTATCCACTACTTATTCAGAAAGATTTCTCACACTCGCTCCGCTCGGTTCGAAATGACAATGGGAAATCACTTTTTCTTCAGTCCCTTATAAGCCAGGAAACCAACAACCAGAACTACAACTGCAATAATCACAATCTTCAGCTCTTCACTGTATTTTTCCACCTGCCCCATCAGCTGGTCCTCAGGAACCACGCTCTGCAGGTAATAACCGATAGCAGCTAAAACACTGTTCCAGATACCGGCACCCAAAAAAGTATAGAACAGGAAAGTGCTCATTTTCATACGGGCCAGACCGGCAGGCAGTGAGATAAGCTGACGTACAGCAGGAACCAGTCGACCGGTAAAGGTAGCTAAGGCACCATGCTTATTGAAATAATCCTCAGCCGTCTTGATCTTCTGTTCATCCAGCAGGCACATGTGCCCGACACGGCTATTGGCAAAACCGTAAATCACCGGACGTCCCAGAAAATAAGCAATGGCATAATTGATCATACTACCAATCATAGCACCACCGGTAGCCGACAGTACCACCAGCATCACATTCAGGTCACTACCCGGAATAGCCGCCTTATAGGCAGCAGGTGGAACCACCACTTCTGAAGGGAAAGGAATAAAACTGCTCTCGATAGCCATCAGCAAAGCGATGGTCCAGTAGTTCAGGTTGTCCAGACACCACTGTATAAAAGCTACCGATTCCATCAGGCTTCAGAGAATTGGCGGATGCGCTGCTCCTCGGTGAATTTACAAATCAGCAGTTTATCATCATTCTCAGCGATGATATAACCGTCCAAGCCCTGTACCACCACCTTCTTCTCCTGGGTGGTATGTACCACGCAGTTGATGGATTCAAACATATGGATGTTGTCACCAATCAGCACATTATTATACAGGTCCTTCTTGGAATTCTCATGCAGTGAGCCCCAGGTACCTAAGTCACTCCAACCGAAATCAGCTGGCTGAACAAAGATTTCCTCGGCCTTTTCCATGATAGCATAATCAATGGAAATATTTTCACATTCAGGATAAATCTTGTTAATCATCTCCTGCTCCTGCTCAGTACCATAGATAGGCAGCAGATCCTCGAAACGCTGAGAGATTTCAGGCTGATAAATACGGAACGCATTCACAAAAGTACTTACGCTACCTACAAAGATACCTGCATTCCAGTAATAGTTGTGTTTCTTCACATAACGCTGAGCAGTAGGCAGATCCGGTTTCTCGCGGAAGCTGTCCACACGGTACAGTTCGTTATTACGGGCACTTGGAGCACTCAGATCAGCCTCGATATAGCCGTAACCCGTTTCCGGACGTGTAGCCTTCATACCCAGGGTTACGATAGCATCGGTTTCTGCAGTGAAACTAAGTGCATTTTTTATGACACGGTCAAACTCCTTACCGTTCAGTACCAGATGGTCGCTAGGAGCCACCACGATGTTTGCTTTAGGATTTTCCTTCTTGATTCGCCATGACACATACGCCACACAAGGAGCCGTATTACGGCGGCAAGGTTCCAGCAGGATATGGTTTTCAGGAATCTCAGGCAACTGTTCAGCCACCATCTTACCGTATTTCTCGGAAGTAACCACCCACACATTTTCCACAGGAACTACCTCCTTAAAGCGGTCCAATGTAAGCTGAAGCATACTACGCCCCACACCCAATATATCAATAAACTGCTTAGGATTCTCAGTAGTACTCATTGGCCAGAAGCGGCTACCCACTCCACCGGCCATAATCACTAAAGTATTATTGTTATTCATAAATCTCTATATATTGCACAATTTTAAAGATAAAATGCAAATTTATATGTTTTTTACATATTTACAAAATAGAGATTGAAAAATGTCATTCAAAGAGCAATTTTGTCTATTAATGTCATCCTGAGTGGAATAAAATGAAGCGAAGGATCTTTCCTGGCTAGTAGAGTATTTAGTTACCACTACTTATTCAGAAAGATCCTTCGCTTTGCTCAGGATGACAATCCTAATAGATATAACTCTCGAGCGAAGCGCAGAGAGAATTATCAATTGTCAATTATCCGCTCGAATCTATGATT
>JAZQPA010000097.1:0-2834 GCA_045628125.1 Bacteroidaceae bacterium | reverse complement strand
GCGGTCCATACTGGGCACATCCTACCATTTCCAACGGTGTGCTGTACGTGCGTCATGGCGAGGCCTTCTATGCCTTTAAAATTAAGTAGAGAGTTTCTTCTTAGTCATCTGAAATCGGCTTTGGGCAATGGTACTGTGAGTATCACCCTCAGTTTGGAATAATTTGTTTATCTTTGCAAAAAGTTGCCATGGAAGAGTTATTTTTCAACAGCATACAGGATTTTAATGACTACAGCGGGGTGGAAACGCTTCATCCCCTGGTGAGTGTAGTGCATGTGAATACCACCAAGCAAATCAAGGAATGCACTATGCACTATGGGATATATGCCATCTATTTGAAGGAGAACAAGGGCTGCAAGCTATCGTACGGTCGCACTCCTTACGATTTCGATGAGATGACAGTTGCCAGTTTCGCTCCCGGTCAGGTGGTGAATGTAGCGCCGAATCCAGAGGCTCGCTATACCAAATTCATCGGTTTGGCTTTCCATCCCGACTTGCTGAACCGCACCTCATTGGGCAAGCAGATGAGCCGTTATGAATTCTTCTACTATACCAGCAACGAGGCTTTGCACCTATCAGCTCAGGAGGTGGAGATTTTTCGTGGCGTAATCAGCATGATTGAGCAGGAACTGCATCATGCCATCGATAAACACACCCGTGAACTGGTGGTCAGCCACATCGAGTTGCTGTTGAACTACTTCCTGCGTTTCTACGAGCGCCAATTCATTACCCGTGAGGAGATTAACCACACTGTAGTGAAGAAATTCCTGAATCTTCTTGATGAATACATAGACAATAAGTCAGAGAAGAATGGCCTTCCTACTGTAGCTTATTTTGCGGACAAATGCTGTCTGTCAACCGGCTATTTCGGTTCGCTGGTAAAAACGGAGACCGGACGTACCGCAAAGGACCTGATTAACGAGCGTATTCTCGCTAAAGCTAAGGAGTTGTTACAGTCCGATTCCTTATCCATCAGTCGGATCAGTGAACTTCTCGGCTTTGAATATCCGCAGCATTTCACCCGCTTCTTCAAATCGCTCACCGGTAAGACTCCGGCACAATTCAGAGCCGCGTAAACGTGTCAGGGGGACAGGTCCCTGTCATGTTTTATAAATGAGTGTCAACTAGCTATTTCAAGTGCAAAACGTGACAGGTGCCTGTCCCCCTGACACAAATGGAATGATAGAGAAAATGGAGAATAGAAGTATGGGAACAAAGACGGCCTGGTTAGTGTGTTGCGCCGCCCCTTTCCTGACCACCCTGCAGGTGGCTGCACAGGAAGTGAACGATTCCGTGAGGATCCAGAAAACCGAGACTGACAACAGCGCTTATACCGATGCCTCGTCCGACAGTCGTCCGCGCGACATTTCACTGGGTTTGCCCACCAATACCGTCGGTACGGTGCCTATCTTTGAAGATGGAATCCCCGTCTCTTACTATCATTTCCAGCTGTATCCCTACAAATCGTGGCATGGTGGCGTAAGTGCTCGGAGCAGCGGCCAGATGAGTCCTATGGAGTCGGCCATGATCTATGGCGAGATTGGCCTGTACATGAACGGAATGAACCGTGAGGGTGACGACAGTTTCCACAGCAGCATAAACTACTCGGCCAATCAGTACGGCCAGCATAAGCTGGATGTGAACGTGCGGGGTGCTTTGGGAAAGGGATGGCAGTACTCGCTGTCCACTTACCAGAATTTTGATCCTGCCAGCAATCATCTGAAGGTGAATAAATACCACGACCGCCATCAGTTCTACAAGGGTGTACTGAGCAAGCAACTGGGCGATAGGGGCAAGATGTCGCTGGTATACCAGTATGTGAACTACATGTGCATCACCGAGAATTTCGGTCCGTTTGTCTATCATCTCGACGGAAGTGTTGATCCGTTCCAAGGCTTCAATCTGGGTCATGATTCGTACTTGCCTGAGGATAGGATGCTGACTTTCATGGACCTGAAGACGGGCGAGATCAAGAGCATGGACATTACGGCTGCCAACCGTGACGAGACACATGCGGTGACCTATCATCTGGATTACCGCCTGAACAATGGTGCTAATCTGACCGTGAAGAGCCGTCTGAAAGCCGGTCACAGCTACCGCAGCAACCGTAACTTGAGCAGCACCGACCAGGTGACAGCCAACCAGGGCTACACCTATGCCGACGGCACTCCTTACAGCGGTTATCTGCAGCGCCGTTACATGACTCACTTTGATGCGGTGGAGACAACTTGGATTAATAATGTGGAACTGAGCCGCCGTCAGGGTGCACACAACTGGCGTTTGGGTACGAATCTGTGGTACAATCACGGTGGTACCATTACCTCGTCGGCAGCCTTTACCCATGAGGCTAAGGCCGAACCTAAGACTCTGTATTTCAATGGACAGGCTTTCTATAACTTCAACACCAGCTCGGAATATTACAATGGTGACGAGTACCGTACAGACCTGTACGTGAAGGATGCGTGGAAGGTAAATCGCCGGCTGGATATGGATGGATTCCTGCGCCTGGAGTACCTGCATCTGGGCGGTGAGAATGCGGCTGTGACCGATCAGGACCAGAGCAACCGCCGTCGCAGCGGTTACAACCTGAAAGAGGGTCATCTTACTCATTTCAAGGAAAACTTCCTGAACGGTTCATTGGGTGCCAGCATGAACTACCGTCTGTATAAGGGCCTTACAGCCACTGCCGAGTATGTCATGACCCGCAGCCATACCACCTTGTTTAATTATGGTTCGGTAAACATGCCGATTACTGATCCCAGTGACACCCATCTGATCCGTGCCGGATTCTCCTATCAGAACAGTTGGGCTAACGTGGTATCGCAGCTGGTGTA
>JAZQPA010000096.1:0-3103 GCA_045628125.1 Bacteroidaceae bacterium | reverse complement strand
GAAGGTTGTGCTGAACACATCGGAGCGGTGGAATTAAAGGAGATTCGGATGCGTTTTATTTCATGGAATGTCAACGGTTTGCGCGCCTGCATGAACAAGGGGTTCCCGGACTTCTTTGACGAGGTTTCCGCCGATGCGGTTTGTATTCAGGAGACAAAGTTACAGCCCGGACAGATTTCGCTGGAATTGGCAGGCTATCATCAGTTCTGGAACAGTGCCGAGAAAAAAGGCTATTCCGGTACCGCCATATTCACCAAACACAAGCCAATGAACGTGACCTACGGACTGGGCATAGAACAGCACGATCACGAAGGACGCGTCATCACTCTGGAAATGGAAAACTTCTACCTGGTAACCTGCTATACACCCAACTCTCAGGATGGATTGAAAAGACTGGATTACCGCATGAAATGGGAAGAGGATTTCCGTGCCTATCTGCTGAAACTGAATGAAAACAAACCCGTTATCGTATGCGGCGACCTGAATGTGGCGCATCAGGAAATAGACCTGAAGAACCCTAAAAGCAACCGCATGAATGCCGGTTTCACCGACCAGGAACGCGAGAAGATGACTACCCTGCTGGCTTCCGGATTTACCGATACTTTCCGATTCTTCTATCCCGATAAGACCGAGATTTACAGCTGGTGGAGCTACCGCTTCCAGGCACGCCAGAAGAATGCAGGCTGGCGCATCGATTATTTCCTGACTTCAAAATCATTGGATGATAAACTGCAAGGCGCTCATATCCATACCGATGTGTTCGGTTCGGATCACTGCCCTGTGGAAGTTACGATAGATTTATGATTTTTCAGCTGATGTCTGAAAAATCAAATAGATAAATATGACAGAACTACTACCTTATTTAATTGTTTGTCCGCTGGTTTTTACCGCGGGCTTTATCGACGCCATCGCTGGAGGTGGCGGATTGATTTCCATTCCTGCCTATATTCTGGCGGGACTTCCACCCCACTTTGCACTGGGAACCAATAAGTTCAGCAGTGCCATGGGTACCACTGTAGCCACCTGGCAGTACGCTCGTCGCGGCTATATCCACTGGCCTCAGGCAGTGGTGAGCATCATCGCGGCACTGATCGGATCGTATATCGGTTCCAATCTGGCACTGCTGGTTCCGGATAACACCTTCAAGGTGGTGATGCTGATTATCCTGCCTATCATCGCTGCGTATGTGACTTTCCGCAAGAAACTGACCAGCGACAAACCGGCTTTTCCTTTGCCTAAAACACTGATTCTCATCGGCATATTGGGTTTCTTTATCGGTATGTACGATGGATTCTACGGTCCTGGAACCGGCACATTCCTGATGCTGGCACTGACCGGAATAGCTCATGTTACCCTGAACGATGCGGCGGGAATTACCAAAACCACCAACCTGACCAGTAACCTTGCAGCGCTGTGGGTGTTCCTGCAGAACGATGTGGTGCTGCTGAAACTGGGTATCGTGGCGGCACTGTTCAGCATCGTTGGCAACTATCTGGGTGCACGTTTCTTCACTCAGCGCGGAACAGCCATCGTGCGACCAACAATCTTCATTGTTCTGGTAATTTTCTTTATTAAGGTGTGCTGGGACTTGTGGATGTGAGAAAAATCTGCTATTTTTGCAAAAACCAAATTCTAAACTACCATGTTTGATCAAGTAAAAGGACTTTATGTTGCTCACGGCCCTAATGGCCCCATTTCAATAACTGGCCGCATGGCCAACCGTCACGGTCTGATTGCTGGTGCTACCGGTACCGGAAAGACTGTCACTCTGCAAGTTATGGCGGAGACGTTCTGCCAGGCAGGCGTTCCTTGTTTCATGGCCGATATGAAGGGCGACCTTTCAGGTATCTCGCAGACCGGTGCGATGAGCGGTTTCATTGAGAAGCGCTGCGCCGAGTTCGGCATCGAAAACCCTCAGTTCCAGCCATGTCCGGTACGTTTCTACGACGTTTTCGGTGAGCAGGGACACCCTATGCGCTCTACCATCAGCCGCATGGGACCACAGTTGCTGGCACGACTGATGAACCTGAATGAGACTCAGGCCGGTGTGCTGAACATCGTTTTCCACGTAGCTGACGACCGCGGTTTGCTGCTTATCGATACCAAGGACCTGCGTTCGATGCTGGATTATGTAGGCAAGCACGCCAAGGAATACAGCACCACTTACGGTAATGTTTCGGCTGCCAGCATCGGTGCTATTCAGCGTTCACTGCTGAGCCTGGAGAGCGAAGGTGCCGATAAGTTCTTTGCAGAACCGGATTTTGACATCAATGACCTACTGCAGGTGGAGGGCGGAAAGGGCGTAATGAGTGTTCTGGCTGCCGACAAGCTGATGCTTAACCCTAAGTTATACAGCACTTTCCTGTTGTGGCTGCTGTCAGAACTCTATACCCAGTTGCCTGAAGTTGGTGACATGGACCTGCCAAAGCTGGTGTTCTTCTTTGACGAGGCACACATGCTGTTCAACGATACCAGCAAGGCGCTGGTGGATAAGATTGAGCAGGTGGTACGACTGATCCGAAGCAAGGGTGTGGGTGTATATTTCGTAACCCAGAGCCCTACCGATATTCCTGAAAACATCCTTGGCCAGTTGGGTAACCGCGTTCAGCATGCGTTGCGCGCGTTCACTCCAAAGGACCAGAAGGCCGTGAAGACCGCTGCCGATACGTTCCGCGCTAATCCATCGTTCAAGACCGATCAGGCCATCATGGAACTGCAGACCGGTGAGGCACTGGTTTCCTTCCTGGATGCCAAGGGTGCGCCAAGCATGGTGGAGCGTGCACGAATCCTGTTCCCATTAAGCCAGATTGGTGCAGTAACCGATAGCCAGCGTGGTACCATCATCAAGCAGAGCCGCATCTACGGACGCTATGATAAGATGATTGACCGCGAGAGTGCATTCGAGGTGTTACTGGCTGAAAATGAGCGGATGCTGCAGGAGGCTCAGCAGGCTGAAGCTGCTGCACAGGCAGAGAAAGAGGCGGCTAAGGCTGAGAAGGAAGCTGCCAAGGAGAGCAAGAGCAGCAAGAAGGGCGGTGGCCTGTTTGGCGGTGTGGTTGGTGCTGTGGTTGGTGCCGTAGTGACCAGCGTTACCGGTAGTATT
>JAZQPA010000095.1:0-44127 GCA_045628125.1 Bacteroidaceae bacterium | reverse complement strand
AAGGATTTGACCTGCTACAATCAGTTACTTCATCTTCTGTTTGGTCAGATTACGGGATGTGATTCTATTCGTGATATTTGCCTGTGCCTTGAAGCTCATGGCAGCAGCATATATCATTTAGGAATACGTAAGTCAGTTAATCAATCTAATCTATGCCGCGCAAACGAGAAAAGAGATTACCGCATTTATGAAGGACTCGGAATGTATCTCATTGGCATCGTCCGGCCAATGTACTCAAATACAAAGGTTGCAGAGATAACGATAGATAATGTTCTCTATGCACTTGACTCAACGACAATATCAACGAGCATAGTCCTGGCTGCATGGGCGCTAGGCAAGTACAGCAAGGGGGCAGTCAAGATGCATACACTCTTGGATCTTCGTGGAAGCATTCCTGCCAACATCCATATCACAGATGGCAAATGGCACGACAGCAACGAACTGGATGAGATTGTGCCTGAGCCACTTGCATTCTACATGATGGATAAGGCATACGTCGATTTTCTTGCCCTGTATCGCTTTCATAAAGCTGATGCTTATTGGATTAGCCGCCCCAAAGACAATATGAGGTACGAGGTTATTGACCATCGCCATGACTTTGTCCCAAGTACGGGAATCTGCGGTGACTTTACCATAAAGCTAACCACTCACAAGTCGAAGAAACTTTACCCAGAACCTATCCGGATGGTTACTTTCCATGACTCGGAAACAGGCAATGATGTGGAGTTTATCACCAACAACTTTGAGATCAGCGCCCTTGAGGTTGCAAACCTCTACCGCCACAGGTGGGATATTGAGGTTTTCTTCAAGTGGATAAAACAGAACATCATAGTGAAGACCTTGTGGGGATACTCAGAGAATGCAGTACGTACACATCTGTGGGTTGCCATCATTGCATATCTAATAATCGCCAAAATCAAAGCCAACTATAAAAGTCCGTATTCAATCACCGAAGTGGCTACGTTGATAAGAATCTCAGCACTCGAAAGAGTTGATTTGAGAGACCTCATCACTAAGCCAAAGGACTCAATCTTTCAAAACCAAAATGTCAAAGAACTCACTTTATTTGATGAATTTTAATAACCATGCGAATTTATCGCATCAGTACTAATCTAAAATAAATAGTTATGCCAAAATTTAACAGAATATTACTGAAACTGAGTGGTGAAAGTCTGATGGGCGCTCAGAAATATGGAATCGATGTAAATCGTCTTAACGAGTATGCTCAGCAGATTAAGGAAATCCATGACATGGGAGTACAGATTGGTATCGTTATTGGCGGAGGTAACATCTTCCGTGGACTGAGCGGTGCTGGAAAGGGTTTTGACCGAGTAAAGGGTGACCAGATGGGAATGTGTGCTACTGTCATTAATTCCTTGGGCTTGAGCAGCGCATTGGGTGCTATCGGTTGTAAAAGTCGTGTCTTGACCGCTATCCGTATGGAACCTATTGGCGAATTCTACACCAAATGGAAAGCAATTGAGGCAATGGAGAATGGCGAAGTTGTAATTATGAGTGCTGGTACTGGTAATCCTTACTTTACAACAGATACAGGTTCTTCACTTCGTGGTATTGAGATTGAGGCTGATGTAATGCTGAAGGGTACACGTGTGGATGGTATATACACTGCCGATCCGGAGAAGGATCCAACTGCAACCAAGTTCAGTGAGATTACCTATGATGAGATCTATAACAAGGGCTTAAAGGTCATGGATTTGACAGCAACAACCATGTGTAAGGAAAATAACCTGCCTATTTATGTCTTTAACATGGATGTGGTTGGAAATCTTAAGAAGGTGATGGATGGTGAGGATATAGGAACCCTTGTTCACCTATAAGATATTATCTGAAAACATAAAAATCCTCATCTGTTGCTATTGAGTAATCGATGAGGATTTTTTATGCTTTATCGTCTGGCTTTAAAGAATGTTCGCATTAATTCTGCTGATTCCTCAGCTAGTATACCTGTAATAACTGTAGTTTTTGGATGTAAAGCTTTTGGGGCATACATGCGATAACCTCTTTTATCATCACATGCTCCATAAACCAATCTTCCCAATTGAGACCATCCTATTGCACCTGCGCACATTACACAAGGCTCAACTGTAACATATAGCGTACAGTCATTCAGATATTTGCCTCCTAAAGTATTGGAAGCAGCAGTGATGACTTGCATTTCCGCATGCGCAGTTACGTCTATTAGTGTTTCTGTCAGATTGAAACTTCGGGCAATAATCTGATCATGGCAGACAACGACAGCTCCGATTGGAATTTCTCCCTTTTCAAAAGCTTTTTTCGCCTCTTCCAAGGCTTGTCTCATGAAGTAATTGTCATCCATGGTTAATCCTTTATCTCTTCAAATTCAACGTATTCTCCTTCATCATCTCCGTAAACAGGTTTCTTGTTGGTGACAGATGAAGTTGTCGTCTGGTTTTGATTTTGAGACTGACCTTGATTCTGGAACGGTCCATTATTGTCGTGAGGAAACGGTTGCCCCATCCTCATGCTGATGAACTTTTCAATGGGAAGATGAATCCCAAAAAGTGATAAGATTTTCTGTAAAATCGCTAAGCCTAAAGCTAGTACTAGAAAGAATACAAGAAGAATGCCTCCAAACAGGCAGCCAAAAGCTCCCATGATTATTTATTCTGAGTGAAAGCTGATAATACCAGATACCAAACGATAGAAGCGGCAATACCACTGATTCCTAAGGTGGCTAGCAGGATGACGCAAACAGCAACAAAAATGAATTTTATCTTGTTGTTCTGCCAAGAAAGATCCTTAAATTTCAGAGCAAACATAGGAAACTCTGCCACAAGGAAATAGCAGAAAATGAAAACACCTAATAATAAGACTAACCCCCAGTAATTAGCTGTAGCTGAATAAAAAACGGGCTGGTAAGCCACAATGAGCGATGCCCAAAACAATGCATTTGCAGGTGTTGGCAAACCAATGAATGAAGTGGTTTGGCGAGTGTCCAGATTAAACTTTGCAAGTCGAAGTGCTGAGAATGCGGCAAGCAGGAAGGCTAAATAAGGAATAAAATAGCTTACAACACCTAAAAAATCTGGATAGTGTACATATTTGCAAGAGCATACGGCAAAAACCATGGATGCTGGTGCAACGCCAAAGGTCACAACGTCTGCCAGTGAGTCTAACTCTTTACCAATCCCACTTGACACATGAAGCGCTCTTGCTGACAATCCGTCAAAGAAATCAAAGATAGCTCCGGTAATAATCAGAAGAAGAGCCATGCTGTAATGCTCACGTAATGCATATGCAATAGCAATACAACCCGAAATTAAGTTGCAGCATGTGATTGCATTAGGTATGTGTTTGGTGATAGAGTTTGCCATTATTCTGTTTTTAATTTTGCAATGATTGTTTGGTTGCCAGTGGTACGTTGGCCCATTGTTACATTTACTTCGGTACCTAATGGAAGGTAGACATCAACACGGCTTCCCAATTTGATAAAGCCCATATGCTCATCAATAAAGCACTCCTCGCCTTCCTTTGCATAGGTAACGATGCGTCGTGCCATGGCTCCTGCAATCTGGCGTGCCATAACTTCAATACCTTCTGGTGTCTTTATTACTACCATGGAACGTTCGTTCTCGGTGCTAGCCTTTGGCAGCCAGGCAGCCTTAAAACGTCCATTCTGATGAGAAACCTTGGTCACAATTCCATCACAAGGAAACCAGTTGGCATGCACATTAGTAACACTCATGAATATCGAAATCATTAATCGACGATCGTTAAAGTATTCGTATTCATCAACCTCTTCAATGACGACAATATGTCCATCAGCTGGTGCTACAATTACCCCAGTTGTATCCTCGTTAAATCTTCGAATAGGACATTGGAAAAAGTTGACCAGAAGAGCGTAAATTATTGCACAAACAATGGCAATCGCAATAAATACCTTTTGTGGAAACAGAAAATAAATGAAAGTATTCAGTATGGCTAATCCAATAAAGGAATAGATTAGCGTATGCGTACCTTCATGATGTAATCTTATTTTACGTAATTTTTTCAGTCTCCCCATTGCTATTATCTGGATATTTCATGCAAAGATAGACCTTATTTGATAAATAAACAAAGTTTTTTGGGTAAATGTGCCTATTTGGGAATTGTTTGCGATTACAACCTAACTTTTTGGATGTGCGTTTTGAATGTTCGGCAGAATGAATTACCTTTGGAGCAAAATTAAAAGTTGAATGGAAGACTTTATACATCTGCACGTACATACGCAATTCTCGTTACTTGACGGTCAGGCTTCAATCCCCAATCTGGTGGATAAAGCGATGAAAGACGGTATGCGGGGAATGGCTGTGACCGATCATGGAAACATGATGGGAATTAAGGATTTTTTTGATGTAACAAATAAGAAGAATGGTCCGGTAAAGGGACAGATTAAGGAATTAAAAAAGAAACTTAAGGCTGCTGAGACGGAAGAAGAAAAAGCGGCCATATCGTCTGAGATAGCTGATGCTCAGAAAAAACTGTTTATCCCCATATTCGGTTGTGAGGTGTATTGCGCACGCCGCTCATTATACCAAAAGGAAAAAGGCGTGGATTTGGATAAGAGTGGCTGGCATCTTATCCTACTGGCAAAAAATGAGACCGGATACCATAACCTGATAAAAATTGTTTCCAAGGCATGGACAGAAGGATTCTACATGAGACCAAGAACAGATAAGACCGAGTTGGAGAAATACCACGAAGGCCTGATTGTTTGTTCTGCTTGTATTGGTGGTGAAGTTCCTAAGAAAATTCTTGCAGGAAAAATTGAAGAAGCCGAAGAGGCAATCCGTTGGTTTAAAGGAATCTGGGGTGATGATTATTACCTTGAAATTCAGCGCCATAAAGCTACAGTAGAACGGGCCAACCATGAAACTTACCCGTTGCAAGTTCAGGCCAATGCTAAAATCTTGGAATTGGCAAAGAAATATGATGTCAAGGTGGTCTGTACCAATGACGTGCACTTTGTCGATGAGGAAAATGCAGAGGCCCATGACCGCCTGATTTGCCTGTCCACAGGTAGGGATTTGGATGATCCAAAGCGAATGCTGTACAGTAAACAGGAGTGGTTCAAGACAAAGGCGGAAATGAATGCTTTGTTTGCTGATGTTCCTGAGTCTTTGTCCAATACAATCGAAATTCTTAATAAAATTGAGACTTATGATATTGAGCATGCTCCGATTATGCCCAATTTCGAGATTCCTGAGGATTTCGGGACAGAGGAGGAATATCGTCAACGATTGACAGAAAAAGATCTGTTTGATGAGTTTACTCAGGATGAGAATGGAAATGTGGTGTTGAGTCAGGAAGACGCTGAATCAAAAATAAAGAAACTAGGAGGATACGATAAGTTATACCGCATAAAATTCGAGGCCGATTATTTGAAGAAATTGGCCTTGGATGGTGCTAAACGTCGTTATGGTGAGCCGCTTACTCCAGAAGTGGCAGAGCGAATAAAGTTTGAGCTGCATATCATGAAAACGATGGGTTTCCCCGGCTATTTCTTGATTGTGCAAGACTTCATTAATGCTGCGCGAAAAGATTTGGGAGTAAGTGTGGGTCCAGGTCGTGGATCTGCTGCCGGTAGTGCTGTCGCTTATTGCTTGGGTATTACTCAAATTGACCCGATACAGTATGACTTGCTGTTTGAGCGCTTCTTGAATCCGGACCGTATATCTTTGCCTGATATTGATGTTGATTTTGATGATGATGGTCGTGGAAAGGTGCTCAGATGGGTAACAGAGAAGTATGGTGCGGAGAAGGTGGCTCACATTATTACATATGGAACTATGGCCACCAAGTCGGCAATTAAAGATGTGGCACGTGTTCAGAAATTACCTTTGCAAACATCCAATGAGTTGTGTAAACTGATACCGGATAAGATTCCGGACAAAAAGTTGAATCTGGCTAATGCGATTGCCTTTGTTCCGGAATTGCAAAAGGCAGAGGCTTCGCCCGATGAGAATGTGCGCAACACGTTGAAGTATGCCAAAATGTTGGAAGGTAATGTTCGTAATACAGGTGTACACGCTTGTGGTACAATTATTTGTCGTGATGATATTACAGATTGGGTGCCAGTTTCAACAGCAGATGATAAGGAAACAGGTGAAAAGGTATGTGTGACCCAATATGATGGTCATGTTATTGAATCCACCGGTTTGATTAAAATGGATTTCCTGGGTTTGAAAACCCTGTCCATCCTAAAAGAAGCTGTAGAAAACATTAAACTGAGTCTTGGCATAGAGTTGGATCTTGATGAAATTGATATCAATGACCCGATTACATATCAGTTATATTGTGACGGTAAAACAATTGGTACTTTTCAGTTTGAATCGACTGGAATGCAAAAATATTTGCGTGAGTTACAACCAAGTACCTTCGAGGATCTTATTGCCATGAATGCCCTATACCGTCCAGGCCCTATGGATTATATCCCGGATTTTATTGCCAGAAAGCAGGGCTTGAAGCCTATTGAATATGACATTCCTTGCATGGAAAAATATTTGAAAGACACTTATGGCATTACGGTATATCAAGAGCAAGTGATGCTTCTTTCCCGTCAGTTGGCCGATTTCACTCGTGGTGAAAGTGATGCTTTGCGTAAGGCGATGGGTAAGAAGAAGAAGGACATTGTTGATGCCATGAAACCCAAATTTGTCAATGGCGGTGTCAAGAATGGTTATGATGCAACGGTGTTGGAAAAGATTTGGGCCGATTGGGAAAAATTTGCCTCTTATGCATTTAATAAGAGTCATGCTACCTGCTATTCGTGGGTGGCATATCAAACTGCTTATCTGAAGGCGAATTATCCTTCTCAGTACATGGCTGCAGTAATGAGCCGAAATAAGACGGATATCACTGAAATAACCAAACTCATGGATGAGTGTAAAACCATGAATATCCGAACTCTTGGACCTGATCTGAATGAGTCGTATATGAATTTTGGTGTAAACCATAAGGGTGAAATCCGATTTGGTCTTGCTGCAATTAAGGGAGTAGGTGAGTCGGCCGTTCAGGCAATTCTTACTGAACGTAGTACAAATGGCCTGTTCTCTGATATCTACAATTTTGTAGAACGTATTAACTTGACTTCCTGCAACAAGAAAAATATGGAATGCCTGGCTTTAGCAGGAGCTTTCGATAGTTTTGGCTTAACACGCGAGCAGTATGTTACTCCAAATATGAAGGGTGAAACATTTTTGGATCTGCTGGTAACTTATGGCAGTAAGTTCCAACAGGATAAATTGCTCAATGCGAACTCTCTCTTTGGAGATTTGGAGCCGGTTGATGTGGAACATCCAAAACCTTGGCCTTGTGAGAACTGGACGGATTTGGAACGTTTGAATCAAGAGCGTGATCTGGTGGGTATTTATCTTTCTGCTCATCCGCTTGATGACTATTCGGTGATTCTGAACAATGTCTGCAATACCCGAATGCCGGAATTGGCCGATAAGGCTAATTTGGCTTTGCGAGATCCTGTAACAATGGGAGGTATTGTTGTGGAGTCTGTTGAAAAACAAACAAAACGTGGTCTTCCTATGGGTGTCGTCAAGATAGAGGATTATGATGGAATAGGAGAATTGGTGCTGTTTGGTGAGGAGTGGGCCAACTGGAAAGGAATTTTCAGCAAAAACAACACGTTATTTGTAACGGCAAAATGTGAGCAGCATCCTTATCGTCCGGATACTTACGCATTGAAATTGATAAATGTTGAATTTTTGAGTGAGGTTAAGTCTCAAAAGATTGAAAAATTGACGGTAACAGCTGATATGAGCAGTATAACGGAAAAGTTTGTAAGTGAACTATCTTCATTGTTGTTGAGCAATCCCGGAAATGTTGAATTATGTTTTAATGTAAAGGACGACCAAGACCAGTCTTATGTGCTTCTGACATCTCCAAATATTAGGATTTCGGTCAATTCGGAGCTTCTGGATTACTTAAATTCTGTTCCGAGCATGGAATTTTCCATAAATTGACATTGAAAAAAAGTTAATGTTTTGTTGGATAGCATTCTTTGCACTAAATTTGCACCATATAATTAATTAAAGAATTTGTACAGTTATGGCATTACAGATTACTGATCAGAATTTTGAGGAATTGGCTGCACAGGGCAAGCCAATGGTATTGGATTTTTGGGCAACATGGTGTGGCCCTTGTAAGAAAATCGGTCCATTTATTGAGGCTTTAGCTACCGAGTATGACGGTCAGGCAATTGTGGGCAAAGTGGATATCGAAGAAAATGATGACCTGGTGTCTCGTTTCGGTGTAAGAAATGTACCAACAGTCCTGTTCGTAAAGAATGGCGAGGTAGTAGATAAGAACGTTGGTGCAGCTACAAAGGCAGTTTTTGAGGAGAAGCTGAAAGCTTTATTGTAAATTATGGCTGCAGTAAACGAGGATATCTTTCTTAATGAGGCAGAAGATGATCTGAAGACATTAGAGTATGTTAAGAATTATCTTCCTGCTGATTTGAAGGATAAATTTGACGATGCTACACTTCAGTATTTTCTAGATGTTATTTGGGAGTATTATTGTGATACTTTCGGTGACACAGATGAGGAAATTGAAATTGACACAGAAGCCGTAGCAAACCATGTAGCAAAGATTGCGAAAAAAGAGGGTCAAGGAATCTATGATCCGGAAGAAATCTTATTTGTGGTCTTAGGCGAATTGGAATATGCTGAGAGTCTGGAAGAGTAAAATAATTCAATGCCATCCTAATTGATTGGAATGGCATTGAATTTTTATATTAGCACTCTCTAAAGAAATCGAGCATTTCAAATATTTCACTCTTTGTTGCAGTTTGGTTGATGCGAATGTCGCCAATTTCACCTAAAAGGGTGAAGTTGATGATTCCTGATGAGTTTTTCTTATCGTGAGTCATATATTCGTACAATGTTTCGTACTGTTTGCAGTTGATTTGCATCTTCCCGTAGTTGTCTTTTATAAACTGTACGGTTTGGTGCATTTTGTTGCTTGGGAAACCGGTTTTTTGGACGGAAAGATAAAGTTCACAAATGCATCCCCAGGCTACAGCATAACCATGTAAGACAGGTTGGTTAAGAGCTAAAGCGAGACTTTCTAAAGCATGTCCAACAGTATGGCCAAGGTTGAGTGCTTTTCGGATTCCTTGCTCATAAGGATCTTGTGATACGATTTTTTCCTTGATACTGACACTGTGGGCTACAAGCTGTTGAAGCTCGGAGTAATCAATGTCGGATAAATTAAATTGGAGCAGTTCCGCCCAATGTTTTGTATCGCTGATAAGTCCATGCTTTAGCATCTCAGCATAACCACTACAATTGTTGGCATAGTCAAGGGTGCGTAGAAATTGTGTACACAATAGAACTGATTCTGCAGGGTTGAAAACACCTATTTCGTTTTTTAGCCCATTAAAATTGATGCCAGTTTTCCCGCCTACTGCCGCATCGACCATAGAGAGAAGTGTTGTTGGAATATTAATATAAGAGATGCCACGTTTAAAAGTGGATGCGGCAAATCCGCCTAAATCAGTAATCATTCCTCCTCCGAGATTGATTAGAAGTGATTTGCGGCTGCCACCTTTTGAACTCAGCTCTTGCCATACGTGAGCTAGTGACTCCAATGTCTTGTTGGTGTCAGTGCTCCCAATAGTGATGATTGTAGCATTTCTCAAATAAGAAAAGGAAGACAATGCTGGCCAGCATAATTCTAAGGTGGTGTTGTCTGTCAAGACAAAGAGTTTATCGTAAGGTACAGCATTGATTGCATTATGCAAATCTTGCTCAAGAGATGATACGACTATGATTTGTTGTTTCTTCATGTTGTAATGATTTTGTGAGCAAAGATAGTGTAAGTTTAGATAATTAGAGTGAATTTGTGTGATTATTGAAAGAAAAAAACCAAAATCTACCGATGGATCCCTTTTTTTCATCGATAATTCACTTTAAACCTTTGAAGGGATTTAGAATCATAAAATATAGATTGACGAAAAAAGGTAAATAGATTTATATGATTAGAAAAAAACTACTGTTGCTTATTATGTCACTAATGGTGACTACGGCATTTGCTCAGCGAGTCACTGTTTCAGGACGCGTGACTGAGACTGATGGTAAAACACCAATTGAACAGGCTACGGTACAAATCCTGTCTTTACCGGATAGTACCTATATTAATGGATGTGTGACCAATCCTAAAGGAAATTTTACACTGCCTGCGGTAAGACCGGGACAGTATGCCATAAAGTTCTCTTTTGTGGGATATATGTCGAAAGTCCAAGCCGTGAATCTGACCCGGAACAAAACTCAGGTTAATTTGGGTACTGTTACCTTGGCTGACGATGCTGTTATGCTGAAGGAGGCTGTAGTCGTGGCACAGGCGGCTCAGGTGGAAGTTATTGCTGATACTATTCAGTACAATGCTTCTGCTTATCGTGTGCCCGAGGGTTCGGCTTTGGAGGAGTTGGTAAAAAAGATACCAGGTGCAGAAGTGTCTGAAGATGGTAAGATTACTTTAAATGGTAAGGATATTACCAAAATTCTAGTAAATGGTAAGGAGTTCTTCTCTGACGATCCCAATGTGGCCATGAAGAATCTGACCGTGGATATGGTGGATAAAATCAAGGCATACGATAAGAAGAGTGATCAGGCACGAGTAACTGGAATTGATGACGGCGAAGAAGAAGCTGTCTTGGATTTGACTATGAAAAAAGGTCAGAATCAGGGAATCTTTGCCAATATTACTGGTGGTTTGGGTACCAAGGATCGCTGGATGGGACAGGCCAACGTGAACCGTTTCTCTGATCATAACCAGTTCTCTGTAATGGCCAACCTGAATAATACCAATGATATGGGATTCCCTGGCGGTGGTGGTGGATTCCGAATGGGTGGTAATAATGGATTGACTACCAGAAAGATGGTTGGTGCAAACTTTGCCATGGAAACCAAGAAACTGGAAATGGGTGGTAACGTTCGTTTCAATTACACCAAAAATGATATCCAGAGTATTGGTTCCAGTTATTATTACCAGATGAAGAACTTCAGCAACAGCCGTTCTGCTCGTCTGTCTAAGGCTCAGAGTGTAAATTTCGATTATCGTTTGGAATGGAAACCAACCAAGAGTGATAATCTGATTTTCCGCCCTCGTGCGTCGTTGAGCAAAAACGATGGAAACAATAATAGTTATTCTACTTCATCTAAGGTTAATCCTGCCGAAAATCCAACACTGTTGGAAGAAATTAAGGAATTCTTGAATGGGTCAGGTATTAGTGTTCTTCAGGCATTACCGGAACAACAGCGTATAAATTTGATAAACGCTCAGACTTCAGAATCCTTGTCAAAAAGCAAGAATACCAATGTCTCTGGTGAACTGCAGTATAATCATAAGTTTGGTGACACCGGACGTAATTTGACCTTCCGACTGACAGCGGGCTATACAGATGGTAATAGTGAAAGCTTTTCCAATAGTGACCAGTGGCTGTTCCAGTATGGTGATTCTGCTTCACATGTACGTCGTTATACTGATACTCCATCTAAGAATTACAACTATTCCGGCCGCTTTACTTATAGTGAACCAATTGTTAAGGGGGTGTATCTGCAGTTCAGCTATCAATACACACACCGATTTAGCAAGAATGACCAGAACACATATGACTGGAGAAATGAGTTGGGATTGCTGGACAACCCAATCGGTTTCTTGCCAAACAATTACCAATCTTTCCGTGATCCAAGTCAAAGTAAGTATGTGGAGAACTCTTTCAACGATCATAATGTAGGATTGACATTGCGCGTAAATCAGCCTAAGTGGCAATTGAATGCAGGTGCTACGTGGCGTCCTCAGCATACCCAGACCTATTATCAGCAGGGTGCCGAGATGACTCATTTGGAGTCATTCTCTCACAACTACTACAATCTGGCTCCTACGATTGACTACCGTTATAACTTCTCTAAGCAGACACGCCTTCGTGTACAGTGGAGAAGCAGTGCTTCTCAGCCAAGTGTGTCAAATATGATTCCGGTTATTAATAACTCGAATCCGTTGAACGTATCCGGTGGTAACCCTGAATTGGAGCCATCTTACAGCAACAACATCAGTGCGATGTTCAATACATTTATTCCATCCAGTCAGACAAGTATCATGACTAATATTAATTACCGAAACACCAACAATAGTGTAAGTAATATGACGGTCAACAATACAATGACGGGTGGTAGGGTCTCAATGCCAAAGAACATTGATGGAAACTGGAATGCTATGGGTATGTTCGTCTTCAATACTGCATTTAAAGATAAACGTTTCACAGTCGGTTCTTTCTCAAATGTTTCATTGAATAACATGGCTTCTTACTTTACAAATGCATCTAGTGGCCAGGAGGCTCAAAGTATGGTTCGTGTAGACAACTTCCAACATTTCCTGGAGGATTTCAGAAACTTGAAGGCTGAGAAGAACATCACTAAGAATACAAGTTTGAGTGAGCGTCTGAATTTCGCATTCCGTACAGATCTGTTTGATGTGGGAATCAACGGTAGCATTCAGTACAGTAATGTAACTAATAAACTGCAGCCAAACAATAACGCCAGAACTTATAACTATTCTTACGGCATCAATGGTAATCTGAATTTGCCTTGGAGTATGTCTATCTCAACCGATTTGACAAACAACAGCCGTCGTGGTTATAATGAGGCATCTTACAATACCAATGAGTTGTTGTGGAATGTACAGATTTCACAGCGATTCCTGAAGCGTAAGGCTGCGACATTGACTTTGCAGATTTATGATATTTTGCGTCAGCAGACGAATTTTACCCGTACTACTGGAACTGATTCCTGGTCAGATACCGAATATAATGCCATCAACAGCTATGCTATGCTGAAGTTCTCATACCGATTGAACCTGATGGGTAGCAAGGATATGCGTGACAGAATGCGTGGCCGTTCTGGCGGTCCTGGTGGCTTTGGTGGTCCTGGAGGCCCAGGCGGTTTCGACGGACGCCCAATGGGTGGCCCTGGTGGCGGCAGAGGATTTGGCGGTGGCCGTCCATAATCAATTATACATCAATGAAGGTGCATGGTTATTCATGCACCTTCATTGTTTTCTGGCCAATTGACCAAAAACAGCTGTTCTGTAGCTCTTGTGAATGCCGTATATAGCCAGTGGAAATAATCAGGAGTGAGTCTTTCATTAGTGATATATCCCTGGTCAATATAAACGTGTGCCCATTGTCCTCCCTGGCTTTTGTGACAAGTGAGGGCATATGCATACTTTAACTGCATGGCATTATAATATGGATCGGAACGAAGCGCTTTGAACAATTCTTTCTTGTTAGTAATGTAGGCGTAATCTTCCAGAATCCTATTGAATAAAAGTTCATTGTCGGCGGGACTTAATGCTGGGGACTCACTTTGAAGTGTATTGAGTAAGACCGTGGCTTCTATTTCTGTATCATTAAAGTCCGGGAAGAGTAACTGAACGTCGGCAAATTCAAAGCCATACATTTCCCGAATGTTCCGAACCCTTCTGATTATGGCCATGTCTCCATTCGCAACGAAATCAATCTCCTTTATTTTTTCTGTCCAGAAGTAATTGTTTTTAGCAATAATAACCCGATCTCCACTACATAGAATGTTTTCCCGGTCAAGAACTTGAAATCTGATTCCGTTATTGTAAATGTTTGCTCGTTTATTACTTCTGCACACAACTACAGTCTCATCTTCTCCGACCTTATAATAGCTGTTATTCAGAGACTCTATCAAGTCTGTCCCTGATAACCTGCAAATGTCAGTAAAACCGTTGAATTTGATTCTGGGTATGTTGTGGCAATGGTTATTCTGTAATAGATAGCGGATAGATGTGGCATTATATAATATACCAGATTCTGCAGACTGCCTTACGACTTGGGTGATTTCTTCATTGAAAACGGTAAGGCCCAAACATTCAAGAGCTGATTTGGATAATGCAGGGCAGCTTTCCTCGCCAACTGGAGGGAGCTGTGCAGTGTCTCCAATGAGTACCAACTTGCAGCTCTCACCTTGGAAGACAAAACTTATGAGATCCTCCAACAACTTTCCTGTTCCAAATTTGCGACCGGAAAGGCCACTGTTCGCAATCATGGATGCCTCATCGACAAAAAAGATTGTATTTGGATATTTGTTGAAATTGAGATCAAAATCTCCTTCGAATGATGTAGTTGAGTTTTCTCGGTAAATCCGTTTGTGAATGGTATAAGCCGGGTAATTAGCATAACAGGAAAAAACCTTTGCGGCTCTTCCTGTTGGCGCAAGGAGCATTACTCTTTGCTTTAATTCCAGTAGTGTTTTGACAACGGAAGCAACGAGTGTAGTCTTACCGGTTCCTGCATATCCTTTCAGTATAAAAGCTTGAAACGAATCTTTAGAAAAGATATAGTTTGAGATAGATTGGAGTGCTTTTTCTTGCTGAAAAGTTGGTTGGAACCCAATTTTTTCTTTAATTTGCTGCTCGAAATTGGTCTTTATCATGACTGCGCAATAAAAAGTGAAAAAAAAGTTCGGTTATTCGACATAAAAGTCTTATTTTTGCGGTACGAATATAAACAATAAATTTTAAATACGTATTATGAAATCTTTAATTAATGCAATTTTGGTGGTTTGCGGCCTTGGTTTGCTGTACGTATGTTACAGCATCATTATGGACCCAATTAACTTCCAGAACGAGAGAGACGTTCGCGAGAAAGCAATTATCGCTCGTCTGATTGACATCCGTAAGGCACAGGTTGAGTATCGTACCCAGCACCAGGGTAAGTACACTGACAACTTCGATTCTTTGATCGCATTTGTCAAGAATGGTCAGTTGCCTTTCATCAGCAAGGTTGGTGTATTGAGCGATGAGCAGTTGGAGGCTGGTTTGACCGAGGCTAAGGCTATTGCTATTGTTCGTAGCGGTAATGCTGAAGAAATTGCAAAGAATGGTCTGCAGAATTTCCGTCGTGATACCATTTGGAGAAGCGTATTGGATACAATCTATGGCCCAGGTTTCAACGTAGATTCTCTTCGTTATATTCCTTTCAGCGGTGGCAAGCAGTTTGAGATGGCTGTTCGTAGCGATACCACTGATAAGGGTCAGCCTCTGAACTTGTTCCAGGCACAGGCAGCTTACGATACTTATTTGTCTGACCTGAATCATCAGGAATTGGTTAACTTGAAGGATACTCAGGAGAAGTTAGGAAAGTATGTAGGTCTTCGCGTAGGCGATATCGATACCCCTAATAACAATGCAGGTAACTGGGAGTAATTATAACCTAAATAATAGTTTATCCATCCGTATTAGTACGGATGGATTTTCTTTTTCTGCCTATTTGCCAACTGAGTCACAAGAACGATTTAAGCATATCTTTTATCCGGTAAATCCGGATATTTCTGTGGCTGCCAATCTAAAGGATGCTTTAGCATCATTAGAGATTGTACGAGTACAATACCATAGCATTCAAGTCTTGATAGATAGCCCTTGCTGCCACATCCCTTCTGACGGTTTTGAAGAAAGCGTAGTGGCTGATGCTTTTAATTATTGTTATCCTGCTGAACAAGGGAAAAAGGTATTGTATAATATTCTTTCCCGTTGTAATGTTGTGGTTCTGTATTGTATTGAAAAAAATGTTTATCAGTTGCTCGTTGATTATTTCCCCAATGCTCATTTTTATTCAGTAGCAACTCCAGTCATGGAGCATTTAATTGAAAAATCCAAAGCAAGGGAGACCCAAAAACTGTTTGCTGTTTTCTCCCCGAACAAAATGTTGACATTAGTAATGAATAGCGGGAGATTATTGTATGCGAACAGCTTTTCGGCAACTGACATCAACGATTATACTTATTTCTTACTGCATGTTTGGAAATCTCAGGGCTTGAACCAGTTTACAGATGAGATGCATATCATTGGTGAATTTATACAGAAGAATGAGCTTGTCACCGAACTTCGCCGATATGTGCGCCAAATTTACCAAGTCAGTCCTGCGGCAGAGTTCAATCGCTCTGAAGTGGCCACACATCCTCAATTACCATACGATTTGGTCACTCTTCTGTCTACTTCTTTTTATTGATTCATATGCGCGTAATATCTGGAATCTACAAGCGTAAGCGTTTTGACGTGCCTCGTTCTTTTAAAGCTAGGCCGACAACTGATTTTGCAAAGGAGAATCTGTTTAATGTTCTTTATGCCTATATCGATTTTGAAGACAATGTTCAGGCTTTGGATCTTTTTGCAGGAACCGGAAGTATTAGTATTGAACTGGTAAGTCGTGGCTGTCAAAAGGTGGTGTCTGTTGAAAAGGATAGACAGCATTTTGCTTTTATTAAAAAGGTCATGGAGGAGGTTAAAACCGACCGCTGTTTGCCAATCTGTGGTGATGTGTTTAAGTTTATTTCCAGGACATCGGAAACTTTTGATTTTATTTTTGCTGATCCTCCTTATGCTTTGAAAGAGTTAGGACAGATTCCTGACCTTGTGTTTCAGTATGGTTTGTTAAAAGAGGATGGTTTGTTTGTCTTAGAACACGGAAAAGACTACAATTTTTCCGATCATCCGCATTTTGTGGAACATAGAGAATACGGAAGTGTTAATTTTTCATTTTTCCAATAATAAATTAAGGTGGAGTAAAAACTCCACCTTAATTTATTATTAATAGGCTAAATCCACAAGTTTTTCTACTGCTTGCTGAAGACCTTCTGGATTCTTGCCGCCAGCAGTTGCGAAATGAGGTTGGCCACCGCCACCGCCTTGAATCAATTTGGCAGCCTCACGAACCATTTTACCGGCATTCAAACCCTTTTCTTGAACCAGATTGTCGCTCATCATGACAGTCAGTGCTGGTTTGCCATTCTCGAGGCTACCAGCTAAGAATAAGAAATTCTCTGTGATTTCACCTCGCAATTGGAACGCGATATCCTTGATGGCTGCAGCAGGCAATAGGAATACACCCTTAATCAACTTAATTCCATCTTTCTCGATGATTTCGCTACGCATCTTTTCCTTTAAACGGGCAACCTGTTCTTTCTGGGCCTCTTCTACCTTCTTCTTTAGGTCTGCATTCTCCTCGATAGCTTTACGGATTGCGGCACGAAGATCAGGCATATTATTGAACATGCTTGCAATGTCACGAATCATATCCTGAGTGTCATCAATCATTTTCTCTACCTTCTCTCCTGTTACAGCCTCAATACGGCGAACACCAGCTGCAACACTACTTTCAGAAATAATACGAACCATTCCGATGTTTCCTGTTGCAGAGGTGTGACAGCCACCACAGAACTCGACAGAGTCACCAAACTGAACTACGCGGACTTTATCACCATACTTTTCACCGAAGAGGGCAATTGCGCCCAATTCCTTGGCTTTTTCAATAGGATAGTCTCTATATTCTGTTAATGGAATGTTCTGACGGATTTTCTCGTTAACGAAATGCTCAACCTGACGAATCTCCTCATCTGTGACTTTTTGGAAGTGAGAGAAGTCGAAACGTAAACTATCTGGAGTAACCAATGAACCTTTCTGCTCAACATGTGTTCCTAATACAGCGCGTAAAGCCTGATCTAACAGATGGGTACAAGAGTGGTTGCACTCACTTGCACGGCGGCTGTCAGTATCAACACATGCCATAAATTCAGCTTCTGGATGCTCTGGTAGCTTAGTTGCTAAATGGATTGGTAAGTTGTTCTCTTTCTTGGTGTCGATAATGTCGATTGTTTCGAATTCGCTGCATATTACACCACGGTCGCCAACCTGACCACCACTCTCTGCATAGAAAGGTGTGGTGTCCAATACAATTTGGAATAATGTCTTGTTCTTCTGGGTTACCTTACGGTAGCGCAAAATACGACAGGTATACTCTGTGTAGTCGTAACCTACAAACTGAGTCTCGCCTTCCTGCAGAACAACCCAATCACCAGTTTCAACTGCTGCAGCATTACGTGCACGTGCTTTCTGCTTCTGCATCTCCACGTCAAACTCCTTCTCGTCAACGGTCATTCCATTCTCACGGCAAATCAACTCAGTCAAATCCAATGGGAATCCAAAAGTGTCGTATAAGGTGAACGCTTCTGCACCGGAGATCTCAGTCTTGCCTGCAGCTTTAGTTTCTGTAATAACCTTTTCCAACAGTCGGATTCCGGTTTCCAAAGTGCGAAGGAATGCGTCTTCTTCTTCCTTCATGACTTTACAGATCAGTTCACGTTGTGCTTCCAACTCAGGATATGCATCACCCATGCTTTCAATCAGAGTTGGCAACAGCTTGTACATGAAAGCTTGTTTCTGTCCCAGGAAAGTGTATCCGTAACGTACGGCACGACGCAAAATGCGTCGGATAACATAACCGGCTTTAGCATTGCTTGGCAACTGTCCATCTGTAATGGCAAAAGCAATGGTACGAACATGGTCTGCAATTACACGCATAGCGATATCTTGCTTTTCATTAGAACCATAAGTTGTGCCTGCCATTTGGCCAATAGCTTTTAACAATGGCTGGAAGACATCAGTATCATAGTTTGATGTTTTCCCCTGTAAAGTGCGAACCAGTCGCTCAAATCCCATACCGGTATCAATAACCTTTGCAGGCAGTGACTCCAAGCTATGATCAGCCTTACGGTTATACTGCATAAATACCAAGTTCCAAATCTCGATGACTTGAGGGTGGTCTTTGTTCACCAACTGAGCACCTGGAGTCTGTGCTTTTTCTTCTTCAGAACGTGAGTCAACATGAATCTCTGAACAAGGGCCGCAAGGACCGGTATCGCCCATTTCCCAGAAGTTGTCGTGCTTGTTTCCATTGATGATATGATCTTTAGGCAAGAACTGCTCCCAGATTGCAGCAGCTTCGTTGTCTCGCTCCAGACCTTCCTCTTCTGAACCCTCAAAGACTGTTGCGTACAAATCTTTTGGATCCAGTTTCAAAACATCTACAAGATATTCCCATGCCCAGCTGATCGCCTCCTTTTTGAAATAATCTCCAAAAGACCAGTTACCCAGCATTTCAAACATTGTATGGTGATAAGTGTCATGGCCCACTTCTTCCAAATCATTGTGCTTTCCGCTTACTCGAAGACATTTCTGAGAATCGGCTACACGTTTGCTTTGTGCCGGACGGTTTCCTAGGATGATATCTTTAAACTGGTTCATACCTGCATTGGTAAACATCAGGGTTGGATCGTCTTTGACAACCATTGGCGCTGATGGTACGATGAGGTGTTCTTTAGATGCGAAAAAGCTCTTATAAGAGTCTCTTATCTCTTTAGCTGTCATCATATTTTTATGTATTCTAGTTAATATTCAAGAAAAGTTTTGCAAAGATACTCAGTTTTCACTACTTTTGCCTTAAAATTAGGTAAAAATGTTGTTTTTTTGCCTGTTGGTTTCAGAAAAGAAAATCGTATGCATAAGATTTACTATCAATATAATGAAGAAAAGAGTTGTTTTGAACGTATTTATCCAACGTTATTGCAGCGCACCATAGGCCTTCTGAAAGGATTTATAAAAAAAACGGTAGTCCTGTTATCCGTAGTTGCTGCTGTCTTGTGGCTCTATGATACCTATTGGATTGAATATCGTTACAGAAAACAAAAATCGTCATTAATTGAGAAGTGTCAGGAATTGGAAACTCAGTTGAACAATGCTTATCTGGTTACTTCAAAGTTGTCAGAACGTGATAAGAATTTGTATAGAGTGATGGTTCAGGCTGAGCCATTGGCTGAAGAGGAACTTTTAGCAATCAACATTACAGAGTTAAAGGATTCAACGGACGAATCCATTATAAAGTCCATAGAGAATAGGGTGGCTCAACTCCAAAAGAAAATGGCTTTGTTAAGTGAGTCTTACGATGAGATTGGTACGATGTATGCAAATCAAGGAGAAAAGTGGCAATGCATACCTTCAATCAGGCCAATCCGTAGTGCGGATTTACGTCAATTCTCTTCAGGATACGGATTAAGATTGGACCCAATAACAGGCGAGGCAAAAATGCACAGTGGCTTGGATTTTGTAGCTCCTCAAGGCAGTGATATCCTGGCTACAGGTGCAGGAACCATTACTTTCGCTGATTGGAAAGAGGGATTTGGTTATACTGTTATTATTGATCATGGGTTTGGGTACGAAACCCTATATGCGCATCAGGAGAAATTGTTGGTGAGAAAAGGACAGAGTATTAAACGTGGAGATATAATTGGTTTGGTCGGATCTTCCGGAAGAAGTACAGGTCCTCATTTGCATTATGAGGTACATTTATTAGGAAGAACGATCAATCCTGTTCATTTCTTCTCAAAAGAACTTTCTCCTCATCAGTATGACCATTTATTGCGTGAAAGTGCTTATAGAGCCGGAACATTAGACTAAATTATTAATACCATGCCATACAATCCAGATAAACAGATCAAACTGTATTATAATATCAGTGAGGTCGCAGAAATGATAGGTGTAACAGAAACGTTGTTACGTTATTGGGAGAAGGAGTTCAAGAACATTCACCCAAGAAAATCCTCCCGAAATGTCCGTCAATACACAAAGGAAGACATTGAACAGGTCCGTAAAGTATATCATTTGGTTAAAGAGAAAGGCTTGACGCTGGAAGGTGCCCGTCAGGCATTAAAGAACGGTAAGGATGGGTCTTCACAAACAGCCGAGGTCATAGACCGCCTGCAATTGATCCGCGAAGAACTGGTTGGTATCCGAAAAGAATTGGATGGTATCGTATAAACGATATCATTCAATACGGGTAACCGTTGTTAAGCCTGGGACTTTCTGCAGATTTCTTTTAATGGTCTTAATATCCTCTACGTCATGAACATAAAGGAGGATATTACCTTCAAATATACCGTCATTAACCTCAATGGTCAGTTTATGGATGTTTACATCCAGTTCTTTGGATAGAATGCTGGTCACATCACTAAGCATTCCAATTCTGTCTATTCCCTTTAATGACAGGTGGGCCAGGAATGATAATTGACGGTGAGTGTCCCAATAGGCAGCCACAATACGTGTTCCCCGGCTAGCTTTAAGTTTTGCTGCAATCGGACACTGTCTCTTGTGGATGACAATACGATTATTGTCATCAACAAAACCGAGAACATCATCTCCCGGAATAGGGTGGCAACAATCTGCGATAGTATAATGGTTCTGAAGCGTATCCTCATTCAATGTGATAGGCTTCTTTGTGTCAATTTTTTCAGTAGAAGGTAATGGCTTCTCCTCTGACTCTTTCTGCTTTTTCTTGTTCTTTCCATTTAATCCAAAAGGAAGAGTTAGTAGTTTTTTCCAATTAGTGGAGCTTGCTGAAACTCTTTCTTTTATAGCGTCTACGTCGTTTGGGCCTAATTCAAAAATCTTCTTACCAATGGCTTGGAACAAGGCATCCTTGCTCGTAAGATTATGGTAATTCACGAGCTTGTCAATGTTTTCTGCTGTTTCCTCTAACTTGTTCCTTTCCAGGAATTCAATTAAGGCCTCTTCTCCCTTTTTTTGATATTCACGCTGCTCGCGGCGGAGGATTGCCGTAATTTTTCCTTTTGCTTTAGCGGTAGTGGCAAAATCAATCCAGTTTGGCTGAACTCTTTGTGATTTTGAGGTGAGAATCTCAACCTGATCACCACTCTGTAACTTGTGGCTGATAGGTACTAGCTTATGGTTCACTTTTGCTCCGATACAGTGGCTTCCCAGGAATGTGTGAATGGAGAAAGCAAAATCAAGCGCTGTACAATTTTGTGGCAGCATCTTGAGCTCTCCCTTAGGAGTGAAGACGAATATCTCAGAAGCGTAAAGATTCAGTTTTATTGTCTCCAGAAAATCCATGGCATTGGGTTGAGGATCGTCAAGAATTTCCTTGATTGTCATCAGCCATTTATCCAGTTCGCCTTCATCATTGTTGTCATCGCCCTCTTTGTATTTCCAGTGAGCGGCAAAACCTTGTTCGGCGATGTCGTCCATGTGACGGCTACGTATCTGCACTTCAATCCATTCACCCTTCTTGCTCATGAGGGTGACATGCAATGCCTGATAACCATTTGCCTTAGGGTGGTTAATCCAGTCACGCATTCTTTCTGGATGTGCCTCGTAGATTTGAGAAAGCTGGATGTAGATGTTGAAGCAGTCCGTTAATTCTGTATTGGCATCCAGAGGATCATAAATAATGCGTACAGCCAGAATATCATAAATCTCTTCAAATGGAATATGCTTGGTCTGCATTTTATTCCAGATGGAGTATGGCGATTTGACACGCTGCTTTATTTCATAATTAATACCCATCTGATCCAATTTCTTACGGATTGGGGCCGTGAATTCGTCAAACAGAACATCACGCTCTGCTTCTGTTTGAGCAAGCTTGTTCTGAATTTGTTGGAATTCTTCCGGATGCTCATATTTAAAACTAAGGTTTTCAAGCTCAGTCTTGATCTTATTTAGTCCCAATCTGTGGGCTAATGGGGCATAAATATATAATGTTTCGCCTGCTATCTTAAACTGTTTGCTGGGAATCATTGAACCTAATGTTCGCATATTATGCAAACGGTCGGCCATTTTTATCAGAATGACTCGAATATCTTCGCTCATGGTTAGCAGCAGTTTCTTGAAATTTTCTGCTTGAGCTGACGCATGATCTCCAAATATACCTCCGGATATCTTGGTTAATCCGTCGACAATCATTGCAATTTTTGAGCCAAAAATATTTTCAATGTCTTCAACGGTATAATCAGTATCCTCAACAACATCGTGCAAAAGTGCTGCACAGATGGAAGTGGAACCTAATCCTATTTCTTCGCTTACAATTTGGGCTACGGCAATGGGATGCATGATATATGGCTCACCAGAACGGCGTCTGGCTCCTTTATGAGCCTGACGTGCAAAATTATAGGCTTTGACAATCAAATCCTTTTTTTTGCGATGTTTGGAATGCAGATATGTTTCAAGAAGGTGCTGAAAAGCATCTTCTACCATCTGCTCATCTGCCGAGTTATCATACAGTAGCTCACTCATATGGTTACTTCACGCGAATTGTTTTTCCTACCTGGATGTTTGTTCCCTTTATTCCATTCAGCTGCTGCAGTTTTGCCACAGTCGTGTGGTGTCTGCTTGCAATAGCTCCTAAGGTGTCTCCCTTCTTAATGGTGTATTTTGTGCCACCAGAAGAAGCATTGGCGGATGCATTTCCTTTAGCTTTGGTATTCTTGCTGTTTTTGGCGTTCTTTGTATTTGCTACAGTCTGAACTTCTACGACTCGTCTTTTGCTTTGCAAATCACTCAGTCTGTGATTATAGATGGTGTCTTGCTGGCTGATGAACGAACCGATTGCGCTAGATGGCAATCTTAACGTACAAGGCTTTGTATCACCAGGAATCAGGTTTGTGCGGTACTGTGGATTCAATGCCTCAATTTCACTCATACTGATGTTGCAAAGTTCTGAAATCTGCTCCATGTACAGATCCTTAGTGATTTGGATGGTATCTGTTTGAGCAGGAAGCCTTGATTCGTATGGGCAGATATTGTGGTCGCAATAATAATTCATAATATAGTTTGCTGCAATGTAAGAAGGCACATAGCCTCTTGTTTCCTGAGGGAGGTAATTGTATATCTTCCAATAGTCCATTACGTCTCCTGCACGATGAATGGCTTTGTTGACATTGCCTGGACCACAGTTATAAGCTGCTATGACCAGATGCCAATCACCAAAAATGGCATATAAGTCTTTCAGATAACGGGCTGCAGCATAAGATGATTTGATGGGGTCTCTTCTCTCATCAATCAGGCTGTTGACTTCCATTCCGTACTGCTTTCCTGTCGTTAACATGAATTGCCATAATCCTGCCGCACCAACTCTTGAAGTAGCCTTAGGATTCAAGGCAGACTCAATTACAGGTAAATATTTCAATTCCAAAGGAAGTCCGTTGGTTTCCAATGCTTCTTCAAAAATCGGCATATAGAAGTTGTTTGCAGCAAGCATATAAGATACAGATCTGCGTAAACGGCCACTATACATGTCTATGAATTTCTGAACAACTTCGTTGTGTGGCATTTCGATGACTGTTGGCATTCGATGCAAACGATCAATGTACACTTCTGTCTCAAAGAAAGGATTCTCATCTTTCATGTGGCATTCTTCCTCCTGATCCAAATATGTTTTTGAATACCATTCTGCTAATAGCCCGTCAATATCAGCAATGATGTTTTCTGGGATATCAATTACCTCATTTGCACCTAGTGTGCGGTCAAACACGTTAATTGTATCTTGTGCCAAAGCTGTTTGACTGAAAATACTAACTAAACATGCCAGCAGCATGTATCTCAAATTGTTCATGTTCATTTTGTCTAGAATTTTAAGCTACATTGTAGTCCATACGAATTACTCCGTGCAAATGAATATTTAGTATCGTTTGAACCATTGATGATAGCTGGTTCAATCTTCAAACTTAACTCTTCGTTAATATCAAATGATGACAGCTCTGCGTCAACATATGCATCGATAACCGATAAAAGATAAACACCGATGAAGCAGAACACACTCATGTCTCTGTATCTTCGATAATAATCTTTTTTCTTTTTCAGAATCTCCTGCAGACGGCTCATATTTGAACTGTTAACCGTTGTTCCGTATGGGAGAAAATCCTTGTAACTTTCGGTGTTAGGATCATCATCCATGATGTCAAGATAAGCTTGGCTGTAATCTTTATACATCGTGTTGTTCCAACTCAGTGCGTAAGCACAACCCACAAATCCACCATAGACGATTGGGAGTTTCCAGTATTTCCGGTTGTAAATCTGTCCTCCACCAGGAATGACTAATGCAAGCCACATGGCTTTTTTAGGATTCGGTCTCCAACGGTCGAGTGAGATTTGAGCAGGTTTAATCCTGATCAGCGAATCAGGTAAAACGATTTGAACCGATTCTTCAGATTGAAGCGTGTCAGCCTTAATTTCGTTGATGTTTTGTGCAAACATCTTACTGCTTGATAGCCAACAGCTAAAAAGCAGGAAAAAAGAGAGACGCAATATCAACGATAGGTTGTTCAAATTCAATTCTTTTTTATTTGATCCAATAATACAATCATTCGCTCCAGCTCTTCCTCATTTGAGAATGGCAGAATGATTTTACCTTTGCCTTTGTCAGAATAAGTCATTTGCACTTTTGTCTTAAATAAATCTCCAAGATGTTTTTTCAGTGCGTTGTACTCTTCTGGTAATTTTGAGGATGCAGAGTGGCTCTTCTTCTCATTTGTAGACGCAAAACCTTCTTCGTTGTAGTTCTTAACCAACTCTTCTACCTTTCTAACGGAATATGCATTTCTCTGAATCTCCTCAAATAATTTTATCTGTGCCTTAGGGTTCTCAAGTCCCACCAATGCCCTGGCATGTCCCATGTCGATGTCCTTGTTCTGAAGGGCAACTTGGATAGGAGCGGGTAGACGCAATAATCTTAAATAATTCGCGATAGTGGTACGTTTCTTACCGACACGGGTGCTCAGTTGTTCCTGAGTAAGGTTGTACTGGTCGATAAGATTCTGATATGCCAGTGCTATCTCCAATGAGTTCAGATCTTCACGCTGGATGTTCTCAATCAACGCCATTTCCATCATGTTCTCATCGTCGGCAGTACGGATATATGCCGGTACTTTGCTGAGGCCTGCAATCTGTGAGGCTCTGAAACGTCTTTCTCCAGCTATGATCTGATAAGCCTGATCCGTGATTTTGCGCAAAGTGATAGGCTGGATGATTCCAATTTCCTTAATGGAATCTGCCAGTTCCTGTAAAGCCTCGGGGTTGAATTCTCTACGAGGCTGGTTCGGGTTAACCTGAATCAGATTAATATCGATTTCATGAATCGATGAAGAACCTTCTGTCTGAACTTCTTCTGTCGAAATGAGGGCATCTAGCCCTCTTCCTAATGCACTATATTTTTTGTGTATTGCCATGGTTTAAGCGTTCTTCTGGATAATTTCCTGAGCCAATGCCAGGTGATTCTTTGCTCCGGTTGAGTCGGCATCATACAGGATGACAGGCAAACCGTGGCTTGGAGCTTCACTCAGTTTTACGTTTCGCTGGATAACCGTTTTAAACACTAATTCTTGGAAATGACGTTTTACTTCGTCATAAATCTGGTTCGCAAGTCTCAACCGTGAGTCATACATGGTTAATAGGAAACCTTCGATAGTGAGACTCGGGTTCAGCTTAGCCTTGATAATCTTGATGGTGTTGAGCAGTTTGCTGATTCCTTCCAATGCAAAATACTCACACTGAACGGGAATAATGACAGAATCTGCAGCGGTTAATGCATTAACGGTAATCAGTCCTAAAGATGGAGAGCAGTCAATCAGGATATAGTCATAATCCTCCTTAATGGGAGTGAGAAGATTACGCAAGACCTTTTCTCTGTTGGGCATGTTCAGCATTTCAATTTCAGCACCTACCAAGTCAATGTGAGATGAGATGATATCCAGACCTTCAATGTCGGTAGTGTAAATGGCCTCTCTGATGTCTGTCTGGTTAATCAGACATTCGTAAATGGAATATTCCACTTGCTGAATGTCCACTCCCAAACCGGACGATGCGTTTGCCTGAGGATCTGCATCGATGAGAAGAACCTTTTTCTCGTATGTGGCTAATGAGGCTGCCAAATTCATGGAAGTAGTTGTTTTGCCAACTCCTCCCTTCTGGTTTGCCAATGCTATAATTTTACCCATTTGTCAATAATAAATTTAAATCCGATACAAAGAAACGGATAAATTCTTAGTTACGCATGTACAGATTCACCAAAAGATTTGTTCTTGTTGATAAATTAATTCTCATGTTTATAACATGACATGCTTATATTGGCACAAAGATACGGATTTTAGCCTATAAATTCCGCGTTTTCTGCTATTTTTTAGTTACTTTTGCACATCATAACATTCATATTATGCAAGAAAAGCGCCCGTTAATACTTATTTCCAACGATGATGGTTATTTGGCAGGTGGAATCTGTCAATTGATAGAGATGCTAAAGCCTTTAGCGGATGTCATTGTTGTAGCCCCTGATTCCGGAAGGTCAGGAGCCAGTATGTCCATCACCTCTTCGCATCCCATTAAGGTGGAATTGGTTAGTGTGGAATGTGGGTTGAAAATTTATGCGTGTACAGGTTCCCCTGTAGACTGTGTGAAACTGGCGCTTGATTCATTGGTGCCGTGTAATCCCGATCTGATTGTGAGTGGCATTAATCATGGCGATAATTCGGGCATTAATGTCCATTATTCCGGCACCATGGGTGCTACCATCGAGGGCTGTTTGAAATACATTCCTTCCGTTGCCTTTTCATCTTGCAGTGTGGATAAAAAAGCAGATTTCTCATCCTATACATCTGTTGTCCAGACGATTTGTAAGAATGTGATAAATAAGGGCTTGCCAAAACGGACCTGCCTGAATGTGAATTTCCCGGAAACATCTCAATTCCGTGGAGTCCGTATTTGCCGTCAGGACGAAGGACAATGGGTGGGAGAATGGGAAGTTACCCGCAGAAACAGTGGCGAAAAGCATTATTGGTTGTCAGGAAAGTATGTGTCAGATATTCCGGATGATGAAACAACAGACAGATGGGCGCTTGATCATGGGTATGTGGCCATTACTCCTACCACAATAGATATGACTGATTATCAGATTATGGACAATATTTCAGACTGGTTTTGATTGATGAAATACTATTTGATTGCAGGAGAGGCTTCAGGTGATTTGCATGCATCCAACCTGATGCGTGAATTGGCCAATAAAGATGCAAGTGCAGAATTCCGCTTTTTTGGCGGTGATTTAATGAGTGCTGTAGGTGGTACGTGTGTGATGCACTATAGGAATATGGCCTATATGGGATTTATTCCTGTGCTTTTGCATCTGCGAACCATTTTCCGTAATATGCGTTTGTGTAAGGACGATATCCTGCAGTGGCTTCCGGATGTGGTCATTCTGGTGGATTATCCCGGTTTCAACTTGGACATTGCTACATTTGCTCACCAGCATGGCATTCCGGTTTATTATTACATCTCCCCTAAAATCTGGGCTTGGAAGGAATATAGGATTAAGAACATAAAGCGCGATGTGGATGAGTTGTTCTCTATCTTGCCTTTTGAGATCCAGTTCTTCCAAAAGCATCAGTATCCTATCCATTATGTAGGTAATCCATGTGTGGATGCAGTGGATGCATTTTTGAAAAGACATCCTTTTGACAAGCTTGCCTTTATTCGGGAAAACCAGTTGGCAGATAAACCCATTATTGCATTATTGGCTGGAAGCAGAAAGCAGGAAATAAAGGATAATTTGCCCAAAATGCTTCAGGCTGTAAAAACACTGAATGGGTATCAGTTTGTTCTTGCTGGTGCTCCAAGTATTTCTTCAGATTATTATCAGCCATTTATAGAATCCTGTGATGTAAAGATCTTATTTGGTAAAACATACGAAATTCTTCAATATGCCGAGGCGGCTTTGGTTACTTCTGGTACTGCAACACTTGAGACTGCATTGTTCCGTGTGCCCCAAGTGGTTTGTTACGAAACTCCATTAAAGAAGATTATCGGCTATTTGCGCAAAAAAGTCCTGAAGGTTAAGTTCATTTCGTTGGTGAACCTGATAGCTGACAAGGAGGTTGTTGCGGAACTGGTAGCTGACTCCATGACTGTTCCTAATATCCGCAAGCATCTGAACGGAATCCTTATAGGAGGAGAGAACCGTGCGCAAATGCTTGAGGAGTATGACCGGATGCTACAGATCTTAGGACCTGCAGGCGCATCGGAAAAAGCTGCGGATGAAATGATTCGTTGTTTAAAACAACATTAAGGTATAGAAGTACACTATGGCTGCCATGATGGCCATTAATGCACTGTCAAAGCGGTCCAGAATTCCACCGTGTCCTGGTAGGATGTTTCCGGAGTCTTTGATGCCCAACTTACGCTTGAAGAGTGATTCTACCAAATCGCCCCAGGTTCCAAAGATAACCACTACGGCCCCCAGACCCATGCAGGCAAATGCTTGCAAACCAATCCATGGTGCAATCAGATAAGCCACAATTAATGTCAGGATGCATCCACCAATAGAGCCTTCCCATGTTTTCTTTGGGGAAATACGTGGGAAAAGTTTGTGCTTGCCAAATGTCATACCTGAAAGATAAGCACCGGTGTCATTACACCAGATAAACACAAACAGCGCCAATGGAACACCCCAACTATATACAACGTGCAGATTTTCCACGTTGAAAAATGCCAGAAGATTCAGTAAAGAGAAGGGGAGTGCCACATATATCTGCGATAGCATTGAGTATGCCCATGTATGTATGGGGTCCTCATGCTTCATATAAAGTTCTCTTATCAGAAGATACAAAAGTACAATGAGATAAGGGATGAAAACAGCACCACTTCCGAATGCTGTATTCAATTCTGCGAATGCGGTATGCGTAAAGAAAGCCAGGAACAGATAGGCTCCACCTAAAGCACAAATTGGTTTATTTACATCAACTCCTTCTTTCTCATTTACGAGACCGCAGAATTCCCACACTCCTAAGGCTGTGATTACAGTAAATAATCCAGCGAAGGTGTATTCGCTATATACAATGCATCCTACTAGTACACAAACAAAAATGGCACCGGTAAGTGTTCTTTTGATAAAATTATTCATAGTGTCAGATTATGCTTCTTCATTGGTTTGAGACTCTTCCTTCTCAGATTCTGCAGCTTCTGCTTTAGCCTCAGCTAAAAGCTGGGTTTCTTTTTCCAAAATCTCTTCAGAACGTGATGCCCATGGACGCTTTCCGAAAATTTTCTCAACGTCTTCGGCAAAGATAACTTCACGGTCTACCAGAAGTTGAGCCAGTGCGGCATGTCCTTCTTTGTGTTCTGTCAGTAATGCCTTTGCACGCTTATATTGTTCAGCAATCAGTTTCTGAACTTCCTCGTCAATCAACTTGGCTGTTTCCTCGCTATATGGTTTGGTGAAACCGTACTCGTCATTATTGTAATAGCAGATGTTAGGCAGGCGGTCGCTCATACCTGCATAGGCCACCATGGCGTATGCCTGCTTGGTGACACGCTCTAAATCGTTCATGGCACCAGTGGAAATCTGGCCGATGAAGAGCTCCTCTGCTGCACGTCCGCCCAAAGTTGAGCACATTTCATCCAACATGGCTTCTTTAGTGGTCAATTGTCTTTCTTCCGGCATATACCAGGCTGCACCCAAGGCTCGGCCTCTTGGAACGATGGTCACTTTAATCAGAGGATTTGCATATTCCAGGAACCATGAAATGGTGGCATGACCAGCTTCGTGAAGGGCAATGGAACGCTTTTCCTGAGCGGTCAGAATCTTTGTCTTCTTTTCCAAACCACCGATGATGCGGTCCACTGCATCCAGAAAATCCTGTCTTCCGACAAAAGATTTTCCATGACGGGCTGCAATCAGGGCTGCCTCGTTGCAGACATTAGCTATATCAGCACCTGAAAATCCAGGAGTTTGGCGTGCTAAGGTATCCACGTCAACCGTATTGTCAATCTTAATCGGACGCAAATGTACTCCAAAAATATCCTTGCGCTCATTAAGGTCTGGCAAATCGACATGTATCTGACGGTCAAAACGGCCGGCACGCAACAGCGCTTTATCCAGAATGTCCACACGGTTGGTGGCAGCCATTATGATGACACCACTATTTGTTCCAAAGCCATCCATTTCGGTAAGTAACTGGTTAAGTGTGCTTTCGCGCTCATCATTACCTCCCATTGCGGCATTCTTGCCTCTGGCACGGCCAATCGCGTCAATCTCATCAATGAAGATAATACAAGGCGCTTTTTCTTTGGCCTGACGGAACAGATCGCGTACACGTGATGCACCAACACCGACAAACATTTCCACAAAGTCGGAACCTGAGAGTGAAAAGAATGGAACGTCAGCTTCTCCAGCAACTGCTTTGGCTAACAGAGTCTTACCTGTTCCTGGAGGGCCTACCAACAGTGCACCCTTTGGAATCTTACCTCCAAGTTCGGTGTACTTTCCTGGCTTTTTCAGGAAATCAACAATCTCCTGAACCTCTTCTTTGGCTCCTTCTTGTCCAGCTACATCCTTGAAAGTGGTTTTATCTGTGGATTTGTCATCCTTGTCAATCAGTTTGGCTTTAGAACGTCCTACGTTGAAGATGCCGGATGAGCCTCCAATGTTGCTTCCCACTCCCCGGAACATGAACGAGATGAGGAAGAAGAACAGGATCAGAGGGCCGATATTCCACAACAGAGTAGTTAAGAAATTGCTGTCATGCTCAAAATTGAGGGTGCCGTCAAAATGTCCTTCTTGAGTCTGCTGGTCAATGTATTGCTCCAGATTTTCCAGGGAACCATAATTTACGACAACGAATGGCTGGGTGCCCACTGTCTGTGCATCTGCCTTGAAAACATCACGGATATGCGCTGCGGTTACATACATTTTCAGTGAACCGGCATCCTTGTTGCCGATTACTACAATCTTACTGGCATATCCCTGCTCTACGTAAGATTTAAATTCTGTGTATGTGGCATTCTTGCTGCTGCTGTCCTCCTGGCTTGTGAAGAATAATACGCCCAGGATGACAATCAGTATCATGTATATCCAGTTTAGGTTAATGCGGAAACCGGATGGTTTTTTCTTGTTGTTTTCCTCCATACTGAAGTTTTAGTCTAAATTAGGAATCAGTTTTAGCGGAGCGTCTGCCCATAGGTTCTCCAAATTGTAATAGGCCCGTTGTTCTGGCAGAAAGCAGTGAACCATAACATCCACAAAATCCATCGCCACCCATTCGGCGTTCCTCATGCCATCCAACGCCACTGGCCTTTCGTGAAGATCGCGGTCGGCCATTTCTGCTATGGATCTTACAATCGCTTCCAGATGACTGGGTGAGTTGCCTTGACAAATGATGAAATAACTGCAAATGGCATCATCTATAGCGGTTAAATCTGCCACTACAATGTCCTTTCCTTTTTTCTCTTGAATTCCGTCTATTATTTTTTGAACTAATGCTTTCGTTCTGCTCATTCTAATGTTTTTGCAAATTATTAGCAAAGATACTCGTTTTTTTTAGAATGTATAGAGAATAGGAACGCTTTTCATGTTTTTTTAGAAATATATAAGGTATTAAATACAAAAGTGAGGAAAATGATGAAAAAAAACGGGGATTTGTTTGCAAGTACGAAAAAAAGCCGTACCTTTGCATCGCTTTTAAGAAATAAAGCGAATGACATTGGGATATGGTGTAATGGTAACACTACAGATTCTGGTCCTGTCATTCCAGGTTCGAATCCTGGTATCCCAACACATTGAGAGTTTCAGATTTCTGAAACTCTTTTTTTATTCCTACGTGTGAGAAAAAATCGGGCTTGCTGATTGGCAAGCCCGATTTTTGTATGATTATCTGGTTGGAATCTGTTCCAATGTTGCTTTCAAGAAACTCCAGTATTTTTCAACTGAAGGAATATAGCAACGCTCCTGTGGGGTGTGAGGACTTCTCAAAGTAGGACCGAATGATACCATGTCCAAATCAGGCATTACAGCACTGATAATTCCACATTCCAAACCTGCATGAACCACCTGGACTTTGCAAGGAGTTCCGAATTGCTTCTCGTAACTCTTTTTCATGGCGTTCACGATTGGAGATGCAGTATTTGGCTGCCAACCGTTGTAGCTACCGCTCATCTCAACCTTCATGCCTGCCATGCTGAAGCAACATTCCAGAGAAGTACTCAGGTATTCCTTCATGCTTTCGCTTGAGCTGCGTACCAGAATGCAGATTTTAGCCTTTCCGCCTTCAATGTCGATAATAGCCAGATTGCTGGAAGTTTCAACAATATTTGGAATGGTAGGAATGTAACGCATTACTCCGTTGCGGCATGCGTAGATGGCATCAACCAGATTGTCCTGAATTTCTTCAGGAACCTGCATCTCTGGTAATTCGCATTCTTCTGCGCAGAATTCAAAACCGTTGGTTTCCACGTCCTTGAATTCCTCGAAGAATTCTTTCTTGCAGTAAGCTACCAGATCCAGCAAGTCTTCCTTGTTCTCTGCAGGAATGGCCAAGACTACTGAACACTGGCGAGGAATAGCATTACGCATGTTACCGCCATGCCAACTAACCAGACGTGCATCATCATCCGTAATGGCTGCACGTACAAAACGTGCCATCAGCTTGTTGGCATTTGCACGTCCCTCGCAAATTTCCAAACCGGAATGACCGCCCAATAAACCGCTGATAGATACCTTGATGGCAATGTCGGTCTTTTCGGTCTCTACTTCCTTATATTCCATTGAAGCCTCTACATCCACACCGCCAGCGCATCCGATGATCAGTTCACCTTCATCCTCGGTATCCAGATTCAGCAGGATTGTGCCTTCCAATTCTCCGGCTTTCAGGCCCATTGCACCGAACATGCCTGTCTCTTCATCAGCAGTAATCAGCGCTTCCAGAGGGCCGTGCTTGATGTCTGTTGCCTCCATGATGGCCATGATTGATGCGATACCAATACCATCGTCAGCACCCAGAGTAGTGTTGTCTGCTTTCAGCCAGTCACCGTCAACCACAGTTGTGATAGGGTCATTGATGAAATCATGGTTGCTGTTTTCACCTTTTTGAGGCACCATGTCCATGTGAGCCTGCAGAATGGCTGTCTGCAAGTTCTCCATTCCTGGAGTTGCAGGCTTTTTCATGATAATGTTGCCTGCTTCATCCATAAATGCTTCCACACCGGTTTTCTTTGCCCAATCCAACAGGAATTTCTGAATCTTTTCCAAATGGCCGGATGGGCGTGGAACTTGAGTAAGGAGGTCAAAGTTCTCGAAAATGACTTTTGGAGCCAAATCTTTAATTGTACTCATATCTTTTATTATTTAAATTGTAAATCCATTTTCTTTTCCAGTGAGAGGGACAGCAATCCCCAAATACCGAGCACGATAATCAGAAGGGTTTGGATGGCGTGCACCAGCAATGCGAATATCTCTGCATCCGGTTGGCCTACTCCATAGAGCATGAGCATGGTGATTACTGCAAAATGCCAGGGGCCTGCTCCGTTAGGCGTGGGCACCACAACAGCAAGACTGCCAACTGCAAATAAAACCAGACCTGCTATGAATCCAAGTTGGCTGGTAAATCCGAATGCAAAAAAAGTAAGGTAGAAATGAAGGATATAACTAATCCAGATGCCTGCTGTGTGTAAGATAAACAACGGCATGTTCTTTACTTTTCTTAGCGAGAATATTCCCTCGAAAACATTGTTGAGCAATTTCTTGACGCGAGTGAACAATGCCATCCGATGGATAATGTAAGTACCTACAATCAATATGGCTACTGCACTGATTGCCAGAATGGCAAGGTGCTTGTTACCTAATTTTTCAATGACACTTTCCAGATCGGTGCCTGTTTCCTTGAAGAAGAAACTAAACACGGCCATCTGTGAGATGAGTGTAAGTCCGGTAATCAGCAAAACACATAAGGAGTCGATGATACGCTCTGTGACCACCGTTCCTAAGGATTTGGAAAATGAAACTCCATCGTATTGTTTCAGGATACCGCAACGGGAAACCTCGCCTACTCGGGGAATCAGAAGGTTGGCTGCATAGGACACAAAAATGGAATTAACGCAATGCTTTGTGGTGGGATGTTCTCCTAAAGGTTCCAGGGTTAGTTTCCATCTCCAGCCTCTGAACATCTGTGCCAGGACTCCGAATGGAATGGAAAGTCCCATCCACCACCAATCCATCTGATGCCACAAAACATCACTTACCTGTGAAAAGTCAAAATCACGATAGGTCCACCATAGGATTATCGCCCCTAACACCAGGGGAAAAACCACTTTTATGATATCGTTTATTAGCCTTTTCAATTTTTTTTTATACTTTTGCTTTCGCAAAGATACGTAAATTAATTGAGTGATGCCATTAGTAAAGCCAAAAAAGTTTTTGGGACAGCATTTCCTGAAAGACTTGAAAATAGCTAAAGATATAGCAGATACGGTGGACGTGGATCCTAACCTGCCGGTTCTGGAGGTAGGCCCGGGCATGGGCGTGATGACCCAATTCCTGTTGACGAAGGACCGCCCATTAAAGGTTGTAGAGATTGATTTTGAGTCGGTTGCCTATCTGCGTGAACATTATCCTGCATTGGAGGAGAACATCATAGAGGATGACTTCCTGAAAATGAAACTGGACCGTCTTTTTGATGGAAATCCTTTTATCCTGACCGGAAATTATCCTTACAACATTTCCAGCCAGATCTTTTTCAAGATGCTGGAATATAAGGACCAGATACCTTATTGTACCGGCATGATACAGAAGGAGGTTGCCGAGCGTATGGCGGCAGGACCAGGCAGCAAGACCTACGGAATCCTGAGTGTCCTGATTCAGGCATGGTATAAGGTGGATTATCTGTTTACCGTTCATGAGAATGTGTTCAACCCTCCACCAAAAGTCAAGAGTGCCGTAATCCGGATGACCCGAAACGAGACAACGGATTTGGGCTGTGATGAGAAACTGTTCAAACAGGTAGTGAAGACAACCTTTAATCAGCGCAGAAAGACGCTTAGAAACTCGATTAAACCAATTTTGGGCAAGGAAAGTGAGCTTCTGGCTTTGGAAATTATGAATAAAAGGCCGGAGCAGCTGAGTGTACAGCAATTCGTGGACTTGACAAATCTGGTAGAAAATGACCTTGAGAAGCAAAAGATAAGCGCGCAGGCTTAATTTTTTGATTTTTGTTTAGGTCATACCACTAAAAAGGTCTATCTTTGTCAAGTTAATCTATATACCAAATTAAACATATTTTGAAAAATGGAGGCTAACGAATCCAATGAGAATAAGCACACAATTTACAGCAATAAACATGCTGTTGTGGAGCGTCTCACAGAAATCGTAAAGAATGGAGAAGCCATTGATAAATCTGAACTGGATTTTCTGAAACAGGTATTTTACAAACTGCACTTTGCTGATTTGGAAAAAGCCAGAAAAGAATATAGTGATCAAGGGAATGATGCTGCTACTTTTATAGTTCCTGCCGATGAGGACGAACAGGCATTTAAGGCTCAGCTCGGTTTGATTAAGGAGCGTCGTGCTGCTCATTTGCAGGAGCAGGAAGAGATGCGCCAGGAGAACTATGCCAAGAAACTGGCCATAGTGGAACGTATTAAAGCTTTACTGAATAATCCTGACGAGGCCAATCAGGCTTATCAGGAGGTGAAGGAACTGCAGCAGCAGTGGAAAGAGATTGGCAGTGTCCCACCTGAAAAAGCAAATGACTTGTGGAAAAGTTATCAGCTGTTCGTAGAGCAGTATTATGATATCCTGAAAATTAACAGCGAGTTCCGCGAATATGATTTCAAGAAGAATCTGGAAGCTAAGACCCGTTTGTGTGAGGCTGCCGAGAAGTTGGCGGAATCAGAGGATGTTATCTCGGCTTCACAGCAGCTTCAGCAGTTGCACAAGGATTTCCGTGACTGTGGCCCTGTAGCACCTGAATTGCGTGAAGAGATATGGAAGCGCTTCAAGGATGCATCTACTATTGTAAATAAGCGCCATCAGCAGCATTTTGAGACCATTAAGGCTAATGAGGAGAAGAACCTGGCGCAAAAGACCGCCATTTGCGAGCAGTTGGAAGGCATCGATTTGGCCTCTCTGAAGACAGCGGCACTTTGGAATGAAATGTCTCAGAAGGTACTGGCTCTGCAGGCAGAGTGGAAGACCATCGGTTTTGCTCCACAGAAATTTAACGTGAAGATTTTTGAGCGTTTCCGTGAGGCTTGCGATAATTTCTTTGCTACTAAATCTGCTTTCTTCAAGGAATTAAAGGATTCACAGGTTGAAAATTTGAAGAAGAAGATTGAACTGTGTGAGAAGGCTGAGGCTTTGAAAGACAGTACCGAATGGAAAAAGACAAGCGACCTTATCGTTCAGCTGCAGAAGGAGTGGAAAGCCATTGGTGCAGTTGCCCGTAAAGATTCTGATGAGGTTTGGAAGCGTTTCATGGCTGCCTGCGATTCTTTCTTTGACAATAGAAATAAGGTGCTGAGTGCTCAGCGTACAGAAGAGAGTGATAATCTGAAGAAGAAGAAGGAGATTATTGCCCGTTTGAAGGATTTGAAGGCCGAGGCTTCAACTAATGTTCAAGCTGTTCGTGATATCATCAAGGAGTGGAATGAAACCGGTCATGTTCCTTTCAAGGAGAAAGATAAGTTGCACGGAGAGTTCCATGGTTTGGTGGATGAACTGTTCAAGGCAGTAAATCAGAGCAATGGAAAGAAGCGCCTGAACAAGTTTAAGGAAAATCTGAAGGAAAAGGTTTCCGGCAACAATCTGGGACGTGAGCGTGACCGTCTGGTACGTCTGTACGAATCCATGAAGAATGATTTGAAGACCTACGAGAATAACTTGGGTTTCCTGACACTGACCAGCAAGAAGGGTAATAGCCTGATCAACGAAATTAACCGCAAGGTTGAGAAGCTGAAGGAAGAAATTGAGATGACTGCTCAGAAAATCAAGGCGATTGACGAGCAATCCAAGCAGTAATTCCTACTCCATAGATGTGAAGGTTCCATCATAATAGATGACCTCACTCGTTCATCAGTAGTGACCACCGGTGGGTACTACTGATTGCACAGCGGCAATCTTGTGGTTTCAGGTGTTGAGGCATGGTTAGCTTCCTTACCGGATAGTTTTATTGTCAGGGAATGATGACTAACATCTAACAACTAACATCTAACAAATACAATATTTGTGCAGTTTAGGGAAAAAGTGGCGGGAGTTTTAATACCTATATATACATTATTCATTAACTTCTCTATTTTAATGTCATTCTTCTCCCTTAGTGGTTCGCTTATTAATTTTGTTAGTTGTTAGTTGTTAGTTTTGTTATTGAAGCACCCCTAAATTCAAAGTTTGTTATCCATGAAACAGTTGCTTTTATTCATATTTTGTCTGCTGGTGGCCTTGCCAATGTCTGCGCAAAACTATGAAAGACAATGGAAAAAGGTTCAGCAAGCTGTGAGTGATGACCAACCTAGGACTGTTGTTATGGAGTCTCAGCGTTTGTATGACATGGCTGAACAGCATAACAATTTGTCTCAGATGCTGCGTGCATATCTAACATTTATGCAGTATCGGAATGAGATTTCTGCTGATAGTTTTGCGATAGATAAGGCACATTTGGTGCGGTGGCAACAGCAAACAGAGAACAAAGTTGACCGTTCACTCTTGAGTTTTGTTCTGGCAGTAAATGAGGCAGAACTTGCAAAATCCTATGCCTATTTTTGCCAATCTTTGGGCATTGAAACAACCGATGAGGCACAAATCGTGTTAGAATTAGCCAAAACACCATCTACCAATTATATCCCTTTAGTAAAGCAGGGAACAGATAGTAAGGTGTTCCAACACGATATGTTATCATTCCTGCGTATGATGACACGGGAGCATGTGTCATATAAACTGCGTGACAAATTGTTACCACTTATCTATCAGCGTGATGAGGCTTTTTATCGTGAAAAAGGTCAGATAGATGCTGCTGTGCGGGTGGCTTTGGAAGGTTGGGATAGCGGTTACTCGTCCTATCATTCCTTAGATGAAATGATCCGACAGTATGGTGAAGTGGATGATTTGGTGATTCAACGGGCCATAGAGCAATCTGTGGATAATAAAGAAAAGGAAGTGTTGGAGGAACTCCGTGGCTTGATTTCCCGCTATCCAAAACATCGTCTGATAAGTAGGGTATATGACAAGATTGATCAGATTATTCTGCCCAATTTATACGCTTTTTCTATCAATCGTTCCGTATATCCAGGCGGATTGTTGGAATGGAAAATGGAATCGAGCAATGTGCAGAAAGTGGAGATGCGCTGGTACAGATTGCCAGAAAGATCTCCGATGTCTACTGCCTATCTTGCAACTGAGCCTCAAGAGTTGAAGCAACTGAAGAAGTCTGCCACTTTGGTTAGTTCCTATCCTTTTACACTGACCGATAAATCCTTTGTTCGTCGCACAGACACACTCCATATCAACGTACCCGTTGCTACTGGATATTACTTGATCGAGATGGTTCCCACTCAATGTGATGAATATCCTGCGGAAAAAGCAGAAACGAAAATAAGCATTGTAAATGTAACCCGATTAAAACCTTTAGTATCCCCAGTAAACAATAAACATCGAGAAATTTGGGCATTAGATAGCAAGAGTGGCCATGCTATCGGGGGGGTACAGGTAAGATACCTAAAACAAAAAGGTGACACATTCACGACTTTGTTCCAGAAGGAAACTAATTCCAAGGGATTTGCTGTGGTTGATGAGTGGTCGCAAGATAATGATTGGAATCGGAGAGAATACCTGCAGCTGATTAAAGGAACGGATATGACCTTATTGCCTATACCGTTCCAGGATTTCTATGTTGAGAAGGAACAAAGTGAACCTCGAATAATAGCAAATTTGTTTATAGATCGTTATTTGTATCGTCCGGGTCAGGATGTGCATTTCTCGGTTCTGGCATATTCCAGATTGGACGACAATTTACAGGTTGTACCAGACAAAGAACTGACGGTTAGTTTGCATGGGCCAGGTTCAAGGAAGCCGATAAGCGAAATAAAAGTGAAGACCGATGATTTCGGAGTCGCTACAGGTTCATTCACCCTACCAGAAAACGGGAAAACCGGAACCTATGAACTTAATTATACAAATGGATCCGGTCGCTCTTTTGAAGTCGAGGAATATAAACGTCCTACTTTTGAAGTTGTTTGGCAACCATTGGATGCCGAGTATGCTATAGGTGATACCATAACCGTATCTGGCCGCGCTGTCAATTATTCGGGCACACCAGTATCCTCAGCACAAGTTGCCATCAAAAAAACATCCCGAGTGATGCACTGGCATGAAGTAAAGTGGCAAGAATCCCTGCTTGCGGATACTTTATACACCGACAATGAGGGCCGTTTCTCTTTCCAGCTGATATTGAATGCTCCCCAAACAGAACAGTGGGGAGAAATGGGATGTTTTATACGTTTCTTGCTGAATGCCGTTGTGACATCTACAGCGGGTGAATCTCATGAGGTTGAGCAGTTGATAGTTGTCAGCCCTAACCGTTTTAATCTTTCCGTAGAACATTCAGAAATAGAATGTAAGGAATCTCTTGCCGATTGGACGATTAGTTTAAACAATTCTGCAGGAAAACCATTGGATCGATTGGTTAATATGAGTATCCGTTCTAAGGCGACAAAGCAAGTGGTTTGGGAAGGCCAAGTGTCCTCAGGCAAGGATGTGAAGATAGATGCATTTCGTTCATTACCTTCCGGTAATTATGTGGCTACGGTTGGCTATGATTCGGTAAAAGTAGATCACCCCGTTAAATTAATATCTTTGAAGGACAAAAAACCGGTGGAAGACACTCCACTATGGGCTTATGTTAAGGATGAAAAGTTCAAGGTGGGTGATTCGTTGACAGTTCAATATGGAACATCACTGGCGGATGCTTTCCTGTTAGTGAACATTTATAATACTAAGGAGAGGTTGTATCACGAAGAAAAAATCCTTTCCGATGAATTGCATCTGTGGCAAATACCTTATCAGAAAGTATGGGGTGAAAGCCTGAAACTTGTCTTTACACTCTTGCGTGACGGAAATGTACATCAGAAAGAGATAAATGTTAAATTGGCAGAACCAGATAAGTCTCTTCAGACAGAATGGACCAGTTTCCGTGATTTCCTTCTGCCAGGACAACAAGAAACTTGGACGTTAAAGATTACGAAGAATGGCTTGCCTGTTTCCGCCAATCTGATGGCAACTTTGTACGATGAGTCTTTGGATGCGCTCAAATATGGCGGTTGGTATTTCCGCTTGTTTTTCCCTCGATCATATATTGATTTTCGCCCAATCTATTCGAATGCGAGATTCAGTTATTCCATTCCATTCGAAAGAATGTATAATAAAGAATGGGTTATGCCAGAATTTGACCATTGGGCAGATGATTTCACCCCTGTGGTAGGTGACCGTTACCGCTTTTATGCAGGAAAACGATTGATGTCACGTATGGCTTCAAAGACTCTTACGGTAGAAAATGCGGTTGTCTCAGAAGGTGCATTATACGATTGGGACGAGAGTGATGGTGAAGATGAACATAGCAGTCCTCTTTTCATTTTTGATGATGAGGTGACAATGGAACTTAGAACCAACTTCCAGGAAACGGCTTTCTTTATGCCGATGTTGCGTACTGACAAGAATGGAATCGCAACGATTCAGTTTACTTTGCCTGAATCATTAACGCGTTGGCGAATGAAGGGATTTGCTCATACCAAAGAGTTGGATTACACTCTATTCCAAAAATCGGCTACTGCCCGCAAACCAATGATGGTACAGCCGCAGTTGCCCCGCTTCTTGAGGATTGGCGACAAGGCAACTTTTGTGGCTACTGTGCAGAACCTGACTGATACAGCGCTTAAGGGAACTTTATACCTGGAAGTAACTGACAGCACGCTGAATACAGTGGTGCTGAAAAAGAATTTAGCGTTTGATGTTCCGGCGAACGGTTCAAGAGTGTTAAGTTTCCCTTATCAGGTGAAAGATCTGGGACCTTCTGTCATTTGCAAATTTTATGCCAAGGCAGGCAACTTTACCGATGGAGAGCAACATCTGCTGCCTATACTTTCGGATAAGGTATGGCTCACTGAATCCCGTGCCGTGTATCTGAACGACGAGAAGAAGCAAATCGATTTATCCGGAATGTTGCATGGAGGTGAATGGTGGAATGCCTCTTCAACAATGACCGTGGAGGCAATCCATAATCCGTTATGGGTGGCTTTGGAATCACTGGAGGCCTTGCGCAAACCATGTACCAATAGTGCTGTGGATTTAGCTTCGGCTTATTATGCTACTGCTATCAATAAGATGTTGGTAGAAAAGTATCCGTCTTTGGCAGAAGAGAAGGGATTTCAGGGAGAAGATGTGGCTGGTGAGACTTGGCTGAAGCAGTTGCAGGAACTTCAGTGTGCCGATGGTGGATTCAGTTGGTTTAAGGGCATGACTTCATCACCTTACATCACCCGTATGGTTGTAGAGCCGTTCGTCCGTTTGCATGTGCTGGGTGTGCCTTATTTGGACAAGAACCGCTATGAATTGCTGATAGGAAAAGCAATGGCTTATCTGGATGCTCAGGCTTTGGAAACTTTCAGACAGATGCAGAAGTGGGAGAAAGAGAACAAGAGGAAATTGTCTCTCAGTGAAAACATATTGCATTACCTGTACATCCACTCTTTGTTACCTCATGGATTGGGCAAAGAAGGACGTGAGGCTTTGGACTTTTTCATGGAACGTTTGCCAATGGGATTGAATAACAGCAATCTCTATGATAAGGCTTTGGCTTGTATGGTGTTTACAAAAAATGGAAAAATGAAGGATGCTGGCAAGCAAATGCAGTCTCTTTTGGAATATACCGTTTATTACGATGAATTAGGTCGCTATTATGATACCAGACGATCGATGGTGAGCTGGAGAAACTACCGGATGCCAGTACAAACGTTGCTGATGGAAGCGCTGAGCTTGACGAATAAGGAGAGTTTGAAAGTGGATCCGGATAAACCGGCAATGGCTACTGCCCGTATTCGCAGGGAATTGTCTCAATGGCTTTTGAATCAGCGTAGGACTCAGCTTTGGGAAAATTCATCAACCGTCATGGACGCTCTCTATGCATTGCTGTTAGCTCCTGAATCGGAACTGGCTGTTACCAACTCCGATAAGATGTACACAAAGTCTGTTGTCTCAGCGAATTTGTCTCCTGTGATGCCAAAGGAGTGGGTGATAAGACGCGATTCGGAACAAAGTGACTCGCCAATGAGTTGGGTAAGTGTTTCCATGAATACTTTGGTGCCTCTGGAAACCGTACAGTCAGATAATGCCCATTCGGGATTAAAAGTGAGACGGATGTATTACGTTGAATCCATGGAAAATGGAGAACTGCATTATCAACCTGCTAACTTGAGTGAACTGAAGGTGGGACAGAAAATCATCTCCCGGATTACTTTGTCTGCCGATCGTGATTTTGATTTTGTGGAAATACGTTCAAACCGTGCATCTTGCATGGAGCCAGTTAGACAATTATCGGGATATAGGTGGTATGGAAAGATAGGTGCCTATTTCTCTGCAAAAGACACAGAATCTATTTTCTATGTCGATCGGCTTCCAAAGGGAGAGTACGAATTGAGTGAGGAATTGTTTGTAACACATCAGGGAACTTATCAGGTAGGATTGACTGAGGCGGCAGGAGTTTATTGCCCTGAGTTCTCCGACCATACTGAATCTATGACAGTCACCGTAAAGGATTAAAAATGAATATGAAGAAGATAGTTGCACTATTCGTGACTTTTCTGTTTTGTCAGGGCCAGACTTGGGCACAAGATGATCGAAGAGAAAAGGATAAGGAGATTCTGAACCTTTTCTTTCAATACTTGGGAGCTGCCCAAATTGACGATCTAAAGGTGGACAGCAACGCCCTCGATTCTGTCCAATGGGAATCAACACCCATTGGGGCTATGAAATTGTTGCGTCAGGAAAACATGGGAAAATGGAAAGTCAAAGCCGGTGATTACAGCGGCATTGTTTGGCTTGGCGAAAAGAACTATGCCGTGGTTAGTGATAAGGAACGTACGGATGGCTATATTCCTTTTATTATTGATATTAACTTGGATAACGGAAAGTTGGAGAGTGTCCGCAGGTTTGACAAGATACAGGGAAACCCTCGCCCCCGATATGGATTGGGAGGACAATACACCGTTCGTGATTGTGAGGGCATTGCTTATTTCCCTGTCAATAATTCGTTCTTTATTTCAGGTGAGGGTGACCAACGGATTCTGGAATATGATGCCTATGGCGTGCCAACTGGAAGAGAACTGGCAGTGCCAAGTGAATTTGGATTGGATAAGATACATAAGAACTATGGATTTGAGTCGCTGACTTATTCTCCAGAGAATCATAAATTTTGGTGTACTACAGAGTCACAGTTGAAAGAAGATGGCGAACCGGCAGGTCCTGAACATCCTGATGTCCAAAATTTATTACGTCTTCAGTCTTTTGGGGATGATCTGCAGCCTAAAGAGCAGTATGCCTATAAAATGGATTTATGCAATGCCAAAGATCGGAAAACCATATATGCA
>JAZQPA010000094.1:0-19757 GCA_045628125.1 Bacteroidaceae bacterium | reverse complement strand
ACCTGCGGGTTGCTTTTTTGATACGAGAAAGGCTCCCCGCTGATGAAGCGGGGAGCCTTGAATTGCATACAGAAATGAGCCCGGCTCAGCCGGGCTCATAACACATTTCATCCTATTTTGAAGGTATCCATTTTTGGAGTTTAGCTAAATAATATAATTAAACTAAACAATCTATGCCAATAACAGTCGTCTAATACTGATTTATAGTGCAAGAAACATTTGCATTGTCTGTTCTTGAAACCATATAGCAACCCGTATGCGTTCCTCCTGAAAGTGGAAGTGACTTTTGAGGAGCAGTCCAGCCATCCCCAGTTACGTCTCCAAACGTCACAGAACATCCTGAATAAGAACAAGCAGAACATACAATTGTTATTTGTGATTGCCAAGTGTTTGCTGCAGGGAATGCGTCGAAACAAACATTAGTTCCACTTGAAACAGTGAAACTGGAAGCTCCACTTGCTACAGTATATGTACTTACAGTAGGTTCCACATAATCCACGCTGAATCCACATGTTTTCTCCACGCCATCCTTGCTTACCTTGAAGGTGTAGTTCTTCGTGCCAGTAGAGGATGAACCTGTAAAGGATAGCTGAGACGTTCCATTATAGCCACTACCTCCCGTAATATATGTAGAACCTTCATAAAGTTCCCAAGAACAATTGTTAAAACAGCTATTCACTGTCGGAGTAAACTTCACGTTAGCACCGGTAGCAACATCAGTTTTATTTTCGGCGCAAGAAGCGATAGCAATTTGCGGGGCTACGACAACCACCTGCTTGGAGCATTCTGCCGAGCCCACGCTACCATCACCCACACGGTAGGTATATGTCTGTGTGCCTGTGCTGGAAGGAGTCACAGAAAAACTACTTGAGCAATTGCCATGACCATTCGAGCCATTTCCAGAGAAGCTGGAGTTCCAGCAACTTCCTGCGTAGCTTGCCGTAAAGGTGAAGCTTTCGCCAAGGGCAATTTCCGTCTTGTTCACGCCGCAATCCAGCTTTGACTTGACCACAAAGTTTCCGCTACACACAGGCCTATCCTTGTATGTGACAGAATAGGGGTATGATCCCGGTGTTGTGGGCATGGTAATAGACTTGCTCCATCTATTGTTGTCCCAACTATTCGGGTTATAGTAGAGGGTCATACCCTCACTGGAACTATTGAATGTGAAGTTTCCGGAAACATTGGAGGTAATGCCGCCCGTCACCTTGATTTGGAAGGTGTAGGAACGGCCCGCATAACCCTCAGCTGGATTCATGCGGTTGTTGTTTTCCTCAAAGTAGCAATCTGCAACCACGGTTACCGCGGAGTATTCCACATCAAACGTGCACGATTCGCTTCCGGCTCCATTCGTCAATGTCACCGTATACGTGGTGGTATTGCCACCATCTTCACCGGTGATGCTTCTGTCCAGTGTCTTGTTTCCGTTACCGGAGATGCTTCCGGAAATATTCGTGGAACCACCCGACACAGAATAGTTACAACCATTAGTACAGTTGGTCACGTTGGAGAGAGCGACGGATACAGAGGAGTTCTCGCGAACCGACTGGTTGGCAGGGCAACTGAAGGTCGGCTTCAGGTAGTTCACGTCAAATTCGCAGTCTGCAGATTCACCGGCACTGTTGGCGACCGTAAAGACATAACTATTGGAAGTTCTATTGTTAGCACCATTGAAGGAAATTTGATTGCTTCCAGTGTAACTAGAACTCGGTATTATATTTGAACCGCCCACCTCATCAATAGAATAGCTACATCCACTAGAGCAATTGTCAATTACTGGATTAAAACTTATTTCTCCCCCAGGTTCCACAGAATTGGGGTCCGGACAAGAGGTGATTTCAGGGCTCTTGTAATTCACCTTAATTGTGCACGAGTTGCTTGCGGTAAGACCATTGCTAACGTTGAAGCTGTATGTTTTTGTACTGCTGCCGTTACTTTCGCTTGTAAGTGTAATAGAGCTACCAGTATAACTGGCTGTTGAAGGCGAGAGTCCTCCCGTAACCGTATAGGCGCAATTGCTGGAGCAATACTTCACCTTTCCAGAAATTGGATACGTGAATGTAGCTCCCGGTTCAACAGTAAACTCGCTTGTTGATGGGCATTCAATCTCAGGCTTATAGTATGCTATATGGATAGGACAACTTGCGGTTCCTCCAGGAGCTCCATTGCTAACCTCAAGGGTGTAGTCACGGTCTTCTGCTGAGGATTCCGAGGGAAACGATATTTTCCCTGAACTATAGCTAGCCGGGATGTCCGAGATGCCACTACGTTTGACTTTATAGGTGCAATTTGAGCATCCTGTAATGTTTGCGGAGATTTGAACTTGCTCGCCAGGTTCTGCGTTGACGGACCATCCATATGTGGGGCAATCAATCTCAGGCTTGGAATATTTCACATAGAAGTCGCAAGACCCGTTACCAGCGCTGTTGGACACATCAAAGGTGTACTTTACAATACCGATAGCGTTGTCCCCTGTGAAGGAAACCTGCGAATTCGTTTTATAGGAATTGTTTGTCACGGGAGTCACTTTGTCTGTATTGTCGCTAGACTTAAGCGTGTAGTTACAACCAATCTCACAGTTTGCAAGGGAGTCCGGTTTGAACGGTACAGTTGCTCTTGGCTCGGCCAGATATGGGTCGCTGGAATCATCATTGGGGCAAGTCACCGTGGGCGGATCAACTCTAGAAGCAACCATTTGCGTACATTTTGCATTTTGGTCAATGTTATCACATTGACATTCGTACGTATATGTTTTGCTGCTAGTTGAATTAAATGTTATCTCATAGTTGGTTATATCACCCTGATTATCCGTATATGTTGTGAAACCATCATACAACTTACAATTGTGACAACCATTGGCCACTCGTTGGCCTGTAAATTTAAATTTTTGCCCATAGGGGACTTCATTTGATGTTACAGAGCATGACAACGGGTTCTGCGCATTAAGAGTCCCTGTGCATAGCACGTCTGACCCCATTTTGAGTTGGTAGGTGTACGTACCAGCAGTACTGGGCATTGTGATTTCCATGGGCTCACAGTAATACATATTGCAATTTGAAGATGTACCACGAGTGTTTCCATCTATTACCACGGCTCTTGAAATATTGTCTGCCGTCAGATTCCTCATACTAAAGTTAACACCCGTAATTTTTGCAGGGACGAATCCATTCAAGGTCGGGCAGGTGCCTTTAATGTTAGTATCCTCCTTGAACTGCACATCCAATTCGCATGTTGATGGGCTGACTGGATAACTACTACCGCAAGAAATCCCCAATTCATACGAAACAGTCCCTTCTCCATTCTCATCCTTGAATACTACTGGGCTTCCAGTACCACTTGTCGGTGTAGCACTGCCTCCGGAAAGCGTCCAGGAATAACCTGAGGCGCAACCGGTAACTGTTGGACTAACAGAGATGTCATCTTCTGCTTTTTGGTTGCTCACATCGTCAGGGCATGTGACAGCAACAGGCTTTTTATAGGTGCCAGAACAATTGACCGGAGAGTCTGTGCCAATATTCAAGGCAAATGGATATTCCTGGCCGGGCACAAGACCGGAGATGCTAGACAAGTTGATATCAACGCTCTTGTCTTCTCCAACAGGAACTGATATCGTTTGAATGCTTAGAACATTTCCATTCAAATCGGTCGTCACAACAGGAACGTTCTGTGTTTCCCCATGATTTGCACTTGTGATAGAAATGGAAAGCGTCGTGTTATTGATGACAGAACATGTTCCAGACATATCGCGCAGTTCTTCCACGTGGAATGTAATATCATCGTCTTCGCAATCGGCAACCACTGAGCCATTGGTATTGAAAACGGATACGCTATATGTATAATCGCCAGAATTCAATTTTGTTGCACCGTTTACATCGGGCTGCCATGTGCCCGATTTCCCTGCCTGCGGGGCAGTTTCTGGTTCTTCGGTCTTGTCAACAACATTTGTAAGCGCTATAGAATATGTACAACCATAATTGGGACAATTCTCAATGGTATAGTGGAGCGTCGGAACACCTGCACCCTGGACAACATTTTCGTTATCGATACGACAGGATGCCTTGATGTGTTCGAATGTTCCCGAGCTGGCCACACACTGGGCTGCCGGAGGTGTGGTTGTCCCGGGGTTTTCCACATCAAAGACTTCTATAAGGAAGTCGTACGAGATTGTTTGTTCCGTTCTCCCGTTGAATCGGCTATAGAAATCAGGGTCGTTGAATATAAAGTTGACATTTGTGCATTCCTGCACAGAGTAGTTGCCTGTATTAATGTCTGTTGTCTGGGGCGTAATTCTGCAGTATCTAGCGCCTTCCTCATGGGAAATCGTCTTGCTGATTTTCCAGTTTTCGCCCTCGTAGTCAGCCGAGCAATTGGTAATGCTTACGGCATTGGGACAACTGCTAGTCACTTTTTTGAGTGTATAATTTGTCGAACCCTTCAATATGATTTTGGCTATCGCCTCGGGGTTGAAACTTGACAAAATGGAAAGTTCATCCACATTCAACTGGTAGCTGCCTGGAGAAACAGACCTAACAGGGGACCGTACACCATTCGCATCTTCCAGGACGACATCTATGTAGCCGCCATCTGTGATATCGGTTATTTCAAATATTAATGTGGAGGCTCTCAGGTTTACCGGTGATGTCGGCTCAATAGTCTCTTCAGAGACGGACCCAAACAACTGAGTGTTGAGGAGGGTTTCGTTCCTAGAGCACTGCCGTACTTCTCCAACAAAGAATTCGCCACAAGAGCTATGATAGCTTCTTTCATCACATTCAACAGAAACAAAGGCGTTGCGCATAAGTCCGGAATTATCCGGAGATGTTGTGCCGTGCGCCCCTTCATAGCTGAAATTATAGGGAGCATTCAACAACAAGCCACTTTCAGGAGTGGATGTATATAAGCCCTTTGCATCTTCACCGGAAGCACAGGCACTATTGAGGGCGGAACTTCTGCTTACGAAATTTCCGGCATCTACATCGCAACCATTGTAGTAATACTCTGTATTGGCAATACAATCGCTACGTTCTCCAAACCAGCTGGAGAATCCCACCCACGGAGCCACATTGGAATCCAGCGGAACCATTCCTCCTAAATAGTTTGCAGCAAAGGAACATGAAATCGACGGGTAATCAAAACAAGCTTCATTCTGGAAATCATCTGCACGCCAACCGATATCCCCTACGCGGAATTCCTTGTCGGTCAGCATTAACCCCACATATCGGTGGTCAACATCGCTGAATGTTCCCAAGGCCCAGTCGCTAGACAAATCAAACGAGACGCTGGCCGTGCTTCTGGATGCCTGATACGAAAGTGCCACATCTATCTTATTTCCATAAATATGAATATCCACGTTTATCGGTTCAAATGGATTTATGGATGGAGAAGAATTGGTGGAGGTTCTGAACTGCTTTTCGACACATTGGCTTGCGTTCGTGATTCCCTGGGCGGTTCCGTAGCAAATTCTGCCGTATGTTCCCATGGATTCCTTTCCGTAAATATTCATTACGATATAGGAAGACGCGTTTCCGTTCGAACGAAGAATGAAGCCGTTGTTTATGAACGCTGTACTCTTGTTCGTATTGACATAATCCGTCTTTATTCTCGCTGTCATAGTGCCGTTGACACCGGCCAGGACGCGACTGAGAAGAACGGTCTGGTTCCCTGTGATAGCATTCCCGTTGTAGGCTACATACCCATCGCTGAATTGAGGCGCCTCAAAGGCGTTTGCATTCCTATTGGCATATACCATGAGCCAATCTGGGTTGCCACTGTATTCGCCTAAACCTGAATAGCAATTAGTATTCCCGCTCTTACACTTGTCTATGCATTCTGTAGCTTCACTATTTGGGCAGAACGCTTCGACTTCGGAGAAATCTGTATAGAAGCAGTGCGGGTCCTTTTCGTTGAATTTTGCCTCGACAGAGTAATTCTTGTCTATAGGCAACAGAATGGATGTTGATGTTTCGTTGACCCATCCGCAGTTCCCGCTGGTACAAGTCCAGTAAGAGAACGCATCTCCGTTGTTTTCTGTAGAAACCAGAACATAAGTCCCGGCATAGAAGGAATAGTCACAGCCCTCATCTTTATCGCATGAAGCAACGGAAGAATATTCGCCGTCACTTGTCGCTTTGGACTGGACTACGAGTTTTGCATTTTCTGCTCCAGAAAGGCTCACATGTACATTGTACATCTTCTTCTTTAGAGAGGCATACAGCGTGTAGTGGCCATCCGGATTGTTGCCGTCATTCACTGCGCCTACAATCTGATTGTCTGTGGCAGGAATATATATATCGCAAAGGGTATGGTCAAAATTTTTTTCAGTAAGGGTGATAGGAGCACTTTCGCTATTTCCAGAACCGCATAGCCACGTTTTGTTTGTTTCTGTAGTTCCACAACCATCTCCCTGGGCTGCCACCCATTCATAATCTGGCTCGCAGTCTTCATAGTTTTTCACAACGGAATATTCTCCACTGCAATTGTCTGGGAATTTATCGCAATATGCACTTAGGCTTTCGCGAACAATTGTTGTTGAACCGGTAATACTGAAGGATTTTGCGGACGGTGCACGTACAGTGCAGTTTGTGGGTTGTTGCAGGGTGAACAAAACGCTTCCCGACTGAGCCCCAGCATTTGCAGTAACCTTGAACAGTCTTACAGTTTGCGTGGAGTTGGATGTTGTGCCGGAATAACTGTATATAGTGTTTCCGCCACTTGTCGACGTTCTTGTGAGATTTGGATTGTATATAGTATCGATAGTCCAGCCCGTCATTGCTGAGTTAGATACGCTGATGTGGACAGTAAAGCTGGAGGAAGATGTGGAGCTCACTCCCGAGATGGCAAGCTCTACATAGTCCTGGTTTTCCACTGAACTGTTGAACTCAACAGCGCCAGATCCCTGAAACTTTACAGTAGGGGTCTGTGCACTTTCGCCTGTGACTACAACATAGAAATCGGAACTGTAATCGCCTTCAGTATAGGTACAGGGATAGTATGTATTCGCTTCAAGGCCCGTAATGCTTGATTCGGAAGGAGCCCCAGTTCCAGTACAAACCGCATTGGAGGTCCCGGCAACTCTTGCTCCGTTGAGTCCCATTACGGTGTAATAATCTGATAAATTCCCTGCGGCGTCTGAGTTGATATATACAATGCGGGGCAAAACGACGATAGAAGGATTGACGTTTTCAACATTCGTAGGGACTTCGTCCGTTTTGTATTGGGATTCCAGCTCTATAGAAAGCTGGGCGCCAGTTGCGATAAAATCGGAATCCTCTCTTGTGGAAACAGTACTTTCTGTGGAACTGCCCGATTCGCCAGACACAGAACCACCGGGGCCTCCGCAGTTTTCATCTGTTGCCGGGCAAATAACGGCAGCGTCTGCGAGCATATTCATGGTGGTTTCATTATAGATGAAATTGGCTGCATTTATGTCTTTTATCTTTGAACAATTAGCAGCTTTCGCATAGACTGAGCCATCATAGGTTCCGCCTAGCATTTTGTCGATATTCCCTTCTGTATACAGGTAGTAATTGTAAAGGCATCGTGTAGTATCCTTCCCGTTGATGTCCGTCGTGTCAACCATTGCTTCCTCAAAGCAACTGCCTTGTTTTAGTTCTCCATTTCCATCCGTTCCTTGGCGAAGCATCACCATGGCTACAGAACCGGCAGTTGTTGGCGGGAAAAACATTTTGCCAACCTGATTTTCGTAGATAAAAATGAATTTTCCTTTCAGCGCTGAATCCGGAGAACGTTCTGTTGAAGTCATGTTTACTACAAGAAATCCATTGTACAGTTCATTTGGCCTCGCATTTTCATAGCATTCGTTCAAAGCCTTGACATTTGCTAAACTTGTAACGTTACATACATTGGTATAAGTCGTGTCAGAGAAAACGCTATATGCAGTTGTTAGAGCATCGTCTACCTTATATTTTGCTCCATCGCAACACTCATCTCCAGTGCATTCTCTCCATTTATTTTGGCAATATTTCTTCACATCTTCAGCGCATGTCACATTTCCTGCCGGCGCATTGTTGTATCGGTAGCTGGCTTTTGTTTTAAAATATGAACAGTTATCGGTATTTCCATTTAGACATTGAGCACAAATCTGCTCACCTGTGCTTAAACCACCTGTGCTCATCCATGAATTTTCACTTTGGCATAGCAATCCGGGCATATACAATTTAGAAGTGGTACTTGTTCCGAATGCTTTTTTTGTACCATCAGAATTATAATTTTGGGGACCTATTCCGCTATAATGGTCAATAAAAACATCTCCATCTAATTGAGTCGTTCTATTGCTACTTTTATCTGTGATTATCCCATTACCAACGATGCAAGTATTTCCTCTTACATGGAACGCTACCTCTTGTAAGTTGATTTCTAACCTTCCGCCAAGGGTTAGATTACCATCAATGGTAACATTCCCTTTTGATTGAGGCCACGCTCCTTCGATGTAAGCATCACCTTGAACAGCGGACACGGTCGTATCCTTTGTTGTACCGTTTCTTTGTAGTTTTATTGATCCATTTTTAATGGTTCCATTATTGTCCGATATTTTCCCTGCAACATAAAGGTCTTGTAATGCTATCCCATTCGGGCTGCTTAGGTTTCCACCAACACAAGTGGTTCCACCTACCAAGATATTGCTGCCATCAACCGTAAGGTTCCCTGTTACGACAAAATCTCCTGTAGTGGAGGGGTCGTTCTTTGTCCAGTCTCCATTTACCATCAAGGATGTTGCATGTGACGTACCGTTATACGTTACAGAAGCCCCGAACAACGCATACTTGTAGTCAATTGTAGATTTCTTTGTCGGTATTTGCACTTTGTAGAGGCCGTTCACCTTCAAGATTGCAGATTCGCTATACTTGGTGCCATTGCGGGCTTCGCCGGATGATACAATCTTCACCTTATACGTCGTTTCAGAAAAGTCAACGCCTGTAACCACTACATGAAAGTTCTGCTTGCCGTTATCGAGGGGGGAGAGCACGCTATCTAGGCTAATAGGATTTTTCCCGTTTTCAACATATTGCTTGATGATTGCTCCGGTTTCGTTGCCATGATTGGTCATCCAGGACCTTGCACTTTCGATGCCCGCATTGGCAGCCTGCCTTGCTTCGGCAAGCATCATCTGGCTGCCAGAAGAACTGTTGGCTGACCCCAGCCACTTGAATGTTGCCGTAGCGGCGATAGTCGCCACCAGCATGAACAAAAGAACCGTGATTAAGGATACACCCTTTTTCTGATTTCTCATAATCATTCTCCTAGCCTCGGGTCCCATTGCTTGGAACAGGAATTATCGTGGAGGATACTCCAGCTTCACCATTCTGTTTTACAACTAGCTCTAGCTTCATTGCCCGAACATTCTTTTTGTCAATTGTGGTCGGAATGTATCCGCTTTCAAAAACGTAATCCATATCTCCAACTCTTCTTATGCGGACATCTCGGATGGATATCATGCCGTTGCTCGCAGTCGGTGAATAGAAGGCAAACGTAAAGGCAACGCATGCGTTAAAGTCGGGCTGGTTTGAACGGAATTGCGTAGACCTCTCTACCGTACCGTCATCATTAACAGGGGGGTAGAAATAGTAGTCCTGTACATCGGGTATCGCCCCAGGCCCGGATCCGTTTACGGTACGTATGCCTACCGCAAAATGATCCACTCCTGGCCTGAACATACGGGATTCGTCAAGATTGTTCATCATGCTGAATGAGATTTCGTAAGTCGAATCCTTTTTGAAAGCGATGCGCTTACATTTTGTCCAGTCCGAAGAGGATTCTCCAGTTTCACCTACATACAACTGGTGCTTAACCGGATTTGTAACAGTTTCGCCGGATTCGGAAAAATTGGAGATAAAGCCGGTCAGGTCAACTCTGGTCCCCCCCTCAAGAGGAGAAGCGCTCACAGCGACAAAGGATTCGCTCCCATAATAGGGAATCAAGCGGAACCTCTTGTTGGACAAATCGGAATACTTCGGGAACAATAGGCCATCACTGCCCAAAACTCCGGGCTTGGAGGGCTGAATCTGGAATTTTGTCAACTTTACATTATCGGTCATCTGCACAACGTTATATGCAGTCAATGGGCAATCAGTCGTTCCCTTTGAGCCGGCAACAGTCTTGCAGGCACGATAGAGAATGCTGTCCTTGGCATATAGGGACACTTCTTCTACGCCTTCATAGTTTCCTGAGGTCGTGTACCTTATTTTGCGGAAGGTGAGACTATCAAAGCCAGCTCCAAATTTATTAGGAGTGAGGTTGAAGGAAGAAGAATCAATGTCTGCGTCAACAGTAGTGCCGGAGCTTGAGCTCGTGCTTGTTGAGGATGCAGGATTCATGTAGACTTCACTTGCCACGTAAAAACTGTCCGGTGTAGAGGAACGAACCTCTTTCGAACTCTTCGCCCCCATCTGCGCGATGTCGTCCCTAATCAGGGCGGCGATGTTCCCGGCAACCTCGTTTGCCTCTATCATGCTCTGGTTACGCACCCTGAACTTTGTGCTGTTGCTGAAGGCCTGGCCCGCCACAATCACGATGATGCCCATAATCGCGATGTAGACCACCAACTCCATGAGGGTGAATCCCCGCCGAGAACGGGAAAAATGGCCGCATACGCCCGTATTCTGCGGTCGAAAACGCCAAAATTCGCGAAAAATCTCAATTTTGACAAAAATTGACATTGTTATTTCGCAGGTACGAATTGGATGAGTTGCAGTTTATTGGGCTGTTTTTTGCCAACAACTGTTAGCAAAAAGCCAACTGCTGTTTGCAAATTCGCGTAAAGCTCGTTTTTCGCTCATCCATTTAGTATATTTCGCTCCCCGCCGGGCAACCGGCACACATTACTTATTAGAAGATCGCATGTTCGCGTGTCACAGCGCGGCTGCGATCTTTTTTTATGCCTGTAACAAGGAGAAAATATGAACCGAAAACCAAAGGGCCGCACGACTCGCCACAGTTCCGCTGAAAATAAACATCGCAAATCAACTGGTGAGCCACGTCGCAAGCACGACGGTTTCTTCAAATATGTCTACACTGTGCCGGACAACGCTCGTGCCATGCTGCGCACATTCTCCCGCCATAGCAAAGAGTTGCGCAAAATCTTGAAGAATGTGAACCTGAACACCCTCGAGGAAATTTCAGAGTGCTACGATAACGTGGACGAGCGTGGTGAGGCGGACATCGCCTTCAGAGTGGAGACCACCGGTGGCGAACGGTATTACTTCGGCATCCTTTTGGAGCACAAGTCGGAGCACAAGAGCAATGTGCTGGAGCAGACCTTTCGCCACGCCTTCAACGTGGTGGTGAACAAGTCGAACCCAAAATTTAAATGGATGCCGACAAAAACGATAATCATCTACAACGGCACTGACAACTGGGACCCTCTTGCGGAATACCGTTCAATTCCGCATCCAAAATTCAACGGCAAGGATCTGCCCTTCGAGTGCGCTTTCATCGACTTGAAACGGGTGAGCGACGAACTGATTTCGCAGTGCGAATCACCGGAGTCCGCCGTCGGCCTGTTCGCCATGAAGTACGCCTTCGATGTGGAGGCGTTCTCCGCCGCGCTCACAGAAATGGAGCCGCTGTTCCGGAAAATGGATCCGGCGAAAGGTGCTACCCTGGTGGAGAAAATTAAGTTATATTTAGGAGAGTTCATCACCGAGGATGTGCAGAGGAGGTTGGACATGGCATTTAAGAGTATCGGCCAGAAGCTTGGCTTTGTCAGCGCAGGTGATGTGCGCCGCGCCCGCGAGCGTGCCGCGGAAAAGCGTGGCGAGAAACGTGGTGAGGCGAAGGGCCGCGAGGCAGCACTCCAGAAGGCAAACAACGCATTCCTTCAGGAGAAACTGGCGGCTGCCCGCGAACTACTCCGCAAGGGAGTCCTCATAGATGTCGTTGCGGAATCCCTGAAGCTCACCGAAGCCCAGGTGCGCTCCCTATAGGCCCAAATACGCCAAAATTGCTGAATATTCCAACTTGGAATAACCAAAAAACACCCTAATTCCATACCGGATAACAAAATAAAAGCAACCGCTTTTGTAAAGATAAAGTTATATTAAGGGGGTGCGAGGCGCTGTTTCTGCGTTTCGTGTTTTTGGTGGATTTAGACATGTACATGAAAAACGCCCAGATTGCATCCAAAGTTCAAGGACAGGCAGACCGAACCTCCCTGTTCAGTCGGCCCTCGTTTACATTTGACAGCGACAGGCCGCAGAATACGGGCGATTCTAGTCCAATTTCATGTAAACAAACCTCTGTGGGATGTGGTGCATGGCTCGGTGCCCGCGGTGGTTTCACTTTGATGGAACTCGTGGTGTACATAGCCATCATGGGTATCGTGGTTATCGTTGCTGGTCAAGCATTTAGCAATAGTACCAAGTTCCGTGTCCGGAACCAGAGTATGATTGAAGCTAATGAGGTGGCGGGCAACATTTCTGCAATCATTCGAGACGATGTTGCTCAAATGGGTGCCAAAAGTTCAAAGGAAACTCAAGGTGCAGCCGCAAGTGACGAATTTAGCTCTGTTTATTCGGATGTCTATATGAACCCGGCCACCGATGAGCTCGCCAGGAGGGACTCCTCCTCATTCAAACTTGTGGAAACTAATGGCCAAAGTGACCTGACTCTGCGACGTCTGCGCTATGATTCCGATGGAAAGTATGTATCTGTGGAAGAAGTCCGCTGGTTTGTGGAGGGTAGCGAACTTAAGCGTTCCTGTTGGACGGTTGCCAAGAAGGCTGGTCTGGATTTAGCGGCCGACGACCCTTGCGCAAAGACGTCCAAAAGCGATGCTTCCGAGGTGGTCATTGCAGATGGCGTAACCTCTTTTAACATCGTAGCCGGGAAGCCCAAATTTGAGGAGGAAGATATTCAAATGTTCCCCCCCACCGGTGACCAGTTCATGCTTATCCCGCGTTATGGCGAAAACCATTATAACATCATGAATGTTGGAAATAATGGAACCAGTTCACGTCTAAGCGGTTTTGCCTTGAACTACGACAAATTCAACAATAGGCTCATGGATGCTGCCAGCGACCCTGAAACTGTTGAAAAAAATCAACTCTATGCCGCTGAATTTGAATTATTAGGGGAGACCACGGGAAGCACATGGAAGACCATATGCTCTGCAGATAAAAACCATTTCACTTTTGATTCGCTGGTTGTGTATGAAATCTCCTTTAAAATGCCGCCTCCGCCAATAAGGAATGCGATGGAGATGTTTACTCCAGGCCGAGACTTCTTGGCCGTAGGATTTAGAGATAACGAGGGCAACAAATCTCCCTATCTAAAAGACTTCCTGTTCTATCCTCCAACAACTCAGGAGGCTCTTGGTAGGGAACGCAAAATGCGTTTTTCTGTTCCCCGAAAAGTTGAAGGGCAGTGCCTGACATTCAACTTCGTCAGTTATTCTCCAGTGACCTCGGAAGGAACTCTTTTTATTGACGATTTGAAATTGAAAAAAGTGGCTACGGCAAACTATGAATTCCCTGAAGCGGGTTGGAACACCGAAGGCGCTTCAAATATCGTACAAAAGAAAAACGTGAAGGCTTTTAAAATAACGCTAACAGTGCAGCGGAATGGTGAAGGTGGCGTAGTAGAAACAGTTATACCCACCCCATCCAATGGACCAAAGGACTAGCGGAGGTTTTATGCAAGGATTGCAATACAAAAAGGGTGTCTCACTCATCGCGGTGCTACTCTTCATGTTGGTGGCCACCATTGCCGCTACGGCCACATTCAAGTGGCTTTCTTCGTCCAATGGCTCAAGCGGATCTCGAATGCTGCAAAATACGGCCTACCAGAGCGCTATGGCGGGCCTTGAAAATTCTCGCACATGGATGACATACCATGCAAACGATGTGGGCTCGTTAATCAAACAGTACATTGATGGCGGCAACAAACCAATCAAACTGAATTCTCAGTTGAAGGAATTGACGAAAGAAGGGCAGGAATTTGATGTATGGCTTGTAGGTGTCAATACAGAAAGTTCCACATACAAGTTGAAATTGCTCTCTTCTGGAAAGGCCAAAAATAATACTCGCTATAGTTTGGTCGGTATTTTCAATGTAGATGGCTTGTATCGGGTTCAAGTCCCTCAAATTCAGGCAAATGCTCGTGTCAATTTTGATTACGCCTATTATGCAGGCTCGTTTAATAGCGCTGGCGTTACCATGAGTTCAGCCATTGTGAATGGAAACTGGAGCGGAAACCCTCAAGACATTGCAGGAAATTTCGTAGTCACAGGGAACGCAACACTTTCAGGTAGTAATGTAAATGTGGGACAGTTGGCTTGCGTTGGCGGTGACATGGGTATGGAAAACAATGGTATAAATGCTCAGGATTTATATGTTCATGGAAATGTGAACAATTCAAGAATCACTGCTACGGGGGATGTAGTCCTAGATGGAACGGTTCAACAATCAAGCACTGGCCCTCTGGATTTTCGAGGAAACCTCACCATAAATGGACTCCTTAGAACGAACCAGAGTGGTGGAAGCTACTATGTTAGGGTGGGGGGCAACCTTTGTACGTCCGAAACAGGGCGTGTTCGCTCTGGTGGAACGAATGCATCCATGGAAGTTGTTGGCAACGTTTGGATGCCTGGTGGAGGAAACATTTCTTATCAGGACTTTAGCGACAATAGAAGCAATTACAGCAAAATTATTTTAGGGTCCGCTTCTGATGCCATGGTCTACGTGGCTGGCGGGCACCCCTATTCCGATTATGCCAACTTGCGGAATACAAAGGCGTTTGTCGAAAAATCAAACAGCAAGAATTACTGTCCAAGCAAGATATCCTCTGATGATGAATGGACTATCAGGGTTGGAGATGGCGGTGGCGATAACTGGTTTACTGCCTCCTCAAATTATAACATCTGCGGAACCTGGGGAGTGCCTCATTGGGAAGATTGGCTCGGCGGGTCATACTACTCCTATTACACCAAGGGATGGCAGAACTGGGGTGGTCAAACCTATTATCCTTACCCTTCTGTATCCAGTCCAGGCGAAAACGCCTACTATGTGTATTACCTGGAACCCGGCGTGACAGATGTTGAATTTGTGGAAAACTATCCGTTGTCTAACTGGAAATACTATACAGCCAGTACCAATGTCGCAGATAACGAACAGCAAATCAAGTTGTCATATTCGGGTGCATACGATGGAAACTACAATAAATTCAAACCGGATGCTAGCCAAATTTCTGCAAAATTCACCTCTCCGACGCCCGTTGGGGTGTATAAGGTTGGTGGGAAAGTCTATAACGATTTGAATGGCACCACGAACTATTTCCATTACGAGAACAACACTCCGACAGCTTCGCCATATTGCAAATCGGGTGGAACTTACCGTCCATCCTGCGCAGTGCCCTCCTGGTTTAAATCTAATGGCTCTGTTATAGGGACTTTGCCGTCAGAGCCTCCATTTGAATGCGGAACGCATGTGGTGGAAGATTGTAACAAATTGTGGGAACCAACGGAAAGCGGTTGCAATGGTTCCAAATTCATGGTAAAGGATCCGCTTAGCACGGGTTACGAGAACTTTGAAAAATATGCGGGTTATGGCTGCGCGGCAGGCATTACTTCGTGGAATAGAAATCTAATAAGCCAGTTGAATAACTGCTATGCCCACAATATGGCAGATGATGGCTTAAAAGTGGACAGCCTTTTCAATGGATATCTTGTTGTGAGAGTAAGCGGTGGAACGGGTGAAGATGGCTGCCCCACTAATGGTGGAGGAACATTGGATGGCAAATTCATCATTATCAAGGATGGTACCATTAGTTGCCAGAACGGCTTGCCGGCCACTAATGATGACGCAAGGGTATTTCTGTACTTGATGGATGGTGCAAGCAATATCGGTGGAACTGCAAACCATTACTTCATTTATACAAAGGGTAAAATCTCCAACTCTAATGGCATTAGATTGAGGGGTACTATTTATCAGCCAGTAGCTGACTGTGATAAAGGCGGTGTGGGAAAAATTCAGGGCGGTTCCGTTTTGGATATGGACCAGGATTTGCTTGATGATTTGGCAAGATCCTCAGTCATCTGTGACAATGACGGCAGCCTGAGTGCTTGTGGTGTTGGTGGTGGTTCCGGGGGTGGCTCTGGAGAAGGATCTGGTGGCGAATTGGTCCAGGAAATTGTCTTGGGCGGATATGATAAGTATTATGTTTCTAACGCACCGACCATTTCCGTAAGTCTCGAAACAAGCTACAAGACTGACGAAGATTTGCCGGATGGCAGTGCTTCAGACTTGGCACAGGATTTCATTGTGGTTCCTCGTGTGATTTACATAACCACTGACCCGGTTGGTCAATTAAGCGATTATTACAATGTCATTGGTCTGAACGGTCTGAATATCAATAAAGCTTCAGGAAATGTCCAGTGCTCTGGTCCGTCACTTTTGCGTACGAGCGGAGTAATGTACAACGCTGCAGGTGGCGATGACAAACTCACCCGTGGACGATACTCTTGTACCTATACATACAGCGGAAAGCAGGTTCCGTTCTATGTTGTTGCTACTGGTGAAACTGGAAATTCCCCCTATGTTAACTTTACAGAGTCCAATGTTGAAATGGGAGCCTCAAGCCTATATGATGTTCAAGTCAACATTCCTCCCCATTCAACTCCAATTGCTTTGAATGTGACAAAACCTGCCGATATTGCTGGATGGACATTCAGCCCTCAGGGAGATGCATCGTGCTCAGGAACGAGCTGCACATTCAATATTGCTGCGGATGAAAACAATTCTGTGATTACGCTGTTCTCAGTGAGTACGGCCAACGCAGGGAATGGAACTGCGATGTTCTCCTTGGCGGCGGGTGAAGGATATATCATAAACTTCCCCAGCACCATAGTCCTTACAATCGCTTCAAGTGTGACGATTGAGCGTGAGGATGTTTCTACAGACGAATTGCAGACATACTGTGAAAATAATTCCGGTTGCCCTGCGGATTTGAATGCATGGCCCGATTGTCCGTCATCCAGCCCCTGGGTGAAAGCAGACCCGAATTGTAATACGGTTTCCATCAACAACAGCTGGTCTTGCGGTGTTGCCGATGATATCGCCCTTTCACAGAATGGTGGCGAAGGCTGTATTGTCATTATCCCAGAAAAGAAGATTGAGCAAACGAGCCTTGTCGTTGGCGGGACCTACAAACTTCCTGCTAGCGCTAAGGCAAAATCCATGCCCTTCCGCTTCGGTTTCTCGGGTGAAAATCTTACCGGTTTCTCGATTGTGGCCGAAGTGACGAATTCTTCCGCAGATTCTCGTGTTGGAACGTCTGAAACTTGCACATTCGGTAGTGATATCTCTACGACATCAGAATATTGCTCCATGCATGTGTACAATGGTGAAAAGGTCCGATTGAAGTTCGCTGGAACAAGACCCACAGAATTCAACTACTGGAAATGTACCGGCTTGAATTGCCCCGTAACGACAAGTTCTGGTGATGCCTTCACCGAATTCACAATTACTGCCGATGACAACCTTGTTATTGCCCACTTTAACGAAACCGACAAGCATTGCTTCTTTGACGAGTTCAAGACAGGTCTTTCCGATGCTTCCAACAGTTGCACAGAAAAATACTGCATTGGCGAAAATGGCGAAAAATGGGTGGCGACGAACACTGCAAACATTGCCTATGAAGATGGTTATGTTGCGGCCAAGCCCGACAAAAACAACAAACTCGGCACTATCGTGATGAGCACGGCAGAAGCGGGCTATAAGGGAACCTTGAAAACCGTGGTGCAAGTTCCTAAGGTGGCTGCAGGAGCCAATTCCAGCATTCCGACAACTGTTAAGAATTCTGGATTTATCCTGCATTCAAACAAAGACGGAACGGAATACCTGTTTATGAGCCTGTTTGCCGACAATAGTGGCGATTTGGCAGTTAGACTCTGTGACCAAAATGAAACTCTTTGCAAAATCAGAAATGTTGAAACTGCTGGTGGCTCTAAACTCTCGATTTCTACAACGACTGTTGTAGAGGCCGATGTCGTCATTAGCGAAACGGCGATAAATGTAAACGTCTATACAAGTCGCTATGGAGCCTCTGAAGCGTACAACACTTCCTTCAGTTTCAGCGAAGGCTTTTCCAGCTCAGGGCAGTATGTTGGTTTCCGTTTGGCAGACCCGAACTTCAAACTCTATGATATTGGCTGGAAAAGCGAGGACTATGGAAGTGAATGCTGGGATACTTACCCCACGGTGAACTGTTCTTTCAAGGCTGCCTATGCAGGTGGCGTTGTTCCGAAGGATTCGTCTGTAACACCTTGGGTTGGACTGTCCAGCTGGTTTGATGCCAAAAATTGCGAACCGCACTACTACTATAAAGGCTCTGATGGCAATTGCGGAACAAGTACATCTTATGGCGAATGCTACAGTTCCTACAGATTTGGAGAAAAAGGACTTCACGGTTCTTCTGAAGGAGAAGACAAGACTGCAAAGGCCGGCGTTGGAAACTGCTACAACCTGAGCGATGTAGATATGCTGCTAGCCGAAACGGAACGTGCCCATTGCGGTAGCTTCTGGGTAGGCGAACTCTCTTACTGTAAGCAGAATACGGACTTTATGGGCAGTAGCGGTGTCACCACGATTAGCAATGGTACCAGCGAAAGCTTTACCCTGGGTGCGGGCGTCTATGTGAATATGCGTGAGGCTACGCTGAAGGTGGAGATTGAAAACCCCAATGCTTCTGGTGTAGAAATCTACCTGTTGAGCCAGCGTGATGAGTATGGCCCAATCTATTACAGTAAATCCTATGAGACTTCGGCGACTGGAACCATTGACATTGATGTCGAATCCCTGCTCGATGCCGATGGATTTGACCCTCAATCCGTATATGGTGTTACCATCCGGGCTGTGGGAACTGCAAGTATCACCGTAAAGGCGGTGTATTCCTATTGCCCCAATGTGGTGACACTTACCTGTTCCGAAAACTTGACTTATGATGCTGTTTCTGGAAAATGGAAGTTCTCTGTTGATGTGACGAACTATACCCAGGTGAAGTCCTTCGATGTTAAGGAAAGCAGTTCTTATGTCACAAGCAAGAACTACGATTGCGAGACTGGTGGATGCACTTATACAGAATCTGGTAAAAATGCCACCTTCAGTTTCGACTTCGCGGACAATCCGTATGCAGCTCCTCATACCGGAACTCCGTACACATTTGAAGTAAAAATGACTACCTTGGAAGGCGTAGAATTTGAGTGCCCGACGAATTCCTACACCCTCAATAGCATTGAGGCTAGGTGCGGTGGCCTGTCCAAGACTTCTGTGATGCAGAATCAAGGTGTACCGCAGTTCTCATACTCCATTGCGAACTGCCCCTCTACCGGTTGTCCATATAAGATTACCTTGCAAGAGGCTGGAACGGATGTTTATACAGGTTCTGGAAACGTAACCAACGGCGCCACAGGTTCTGATGCCGCCAACGGTTCCGGTAATGCACTTGATCCTGGATACTACTGGTTCGAAATCGTTTCTACTAGCCCAGCTACCACGCCATTTGATGGTTGTACATCCGCTCAATTCGAGGTGAAGGAAGCCGGTGCTTGTAGCCCGCCGAGTGGTTGTGAAAATGTGGTTACCTCGGGTAGTTTTGCGTTTGATGGTAGATGCTATTTCGTGACGGGTAACATTGTTCTCAACGGAAGCGGCAGTTACAAGGTCAATGGAAAATCTTATAGCGGCTATTCGCAAACATGCTGTAACGGTTACCCGGCAGCAATTGACGGTGGCTATTACATTCAG
>JAZQPA010000093.1:0-13540 GCA_045628125.1 Bacteroidaceae bacterium | reverse complement strand
GGTATGAAATATGTGAAGAATGTCACCCACATTACTGACCACATGATGTGGACTTTCCAGCCTGGCATGAACGACATGGTAGAAAGAGTAGCCAAAGAATATGGACTATTCTATCAGGGAGGTAAAGGCGATGATCGCTATGGTCTGAACTCACTGGGTATAATCATGGGACAGAAAGATCGTGAAAGCGTTCTGCTGGATCTGCTCACCAAAATGGAAAAGGGAAAGACCTACTGGGTCATTGAGCATCCAGCCCTTGAAGGTCCAGAACTGGAAACCGTTTACACCAAAGATCCTTCAGAGAACGTAGGTGCAGACCGCCAGAATGTAACAGATGCTTTCTGCAGCCCTAAAGTCATGAAGTACATCAAGGAGCATGGTATTGAGCTCATCAGCTTCAAGCAAGCTTATGATGAAAGCCAAAAGAAATAAAAGCTGCATTACATAAAGAAAAAGTCCGCCAGATTGGCGGACTTTTTTATTCATTTTATCATTACTTCCTTAGTACTTATCGGTTGTAGTCCAGCGCTGATGCAGCAGGTGAGCTGCCATCTTAGGCTGACGGTCGCGAGTAAACACACCTTTCTGATTGATACTGTTGGCACGGATCAAACCCTGACCGGTCTGGAAATCGGCAAAGTTCCATACCTGCATGCCTGCTACAAAGTTTCGTGTATTGGCCTGATTCAGGTACATTTCCAGCATCTTGCACTGGAACTCCTCCGAGAAGGCCAAAGCATCAGCCGAATGGAAACCGGCATTGGTGTCGGCACCAAACTCGGTGATGATGATAGGCTTGTTGTACTTACCATGCAACTGATCCATCTCGCCCACGAATACCTGAGCCGATTTCTCAAAGTCACCCATAAAGGCATACCAGCCGTAGTACCGGTTCAGACACATCACATCGCCTACCTGCATCCAGCTCTCTGGAGTACCACTCATAGCCACGAAGGTAGCAGGACGAGTAGGGTCTTGTGTCTTTGCCAGCTTTACCAACTCACCCAGACACTCAATGGCAATTTCGTTCTCTGTCTTGCCACCCTGCACTGCAGAAGTGGCCATACCAGCCATACCGCTCTGGCCTACCCCCTTGAAGGTTGGCTCATTGGCTACACTCCACATAATGACAGAAGGATGGTTCTTGTCGCGGTTGATCATCTCCTCCAGACAGTAGCGGCACTGCTCTTGACGGGCCTTGACGTTCTCGTCACCATCGTGGAACAGCAAGCCTACACTTGGAATCTCATCAATAACCAGGAAGCCCATACGGTCGGCAATGTCATACACGTTGTCATCGTATGGATAATGAGAGGTACGGAAACTGTTGGCCCCGATCCATTTCATCAGTTCATAATCGCGCACGGTAACTGGCAGGGCTGCTCCACGACCGAAGATAATGAAATCCTCATGCTTGCCAAAGCCCTTCATCTTAACAGGTTCACCATTGACCAATACTTCGTTGGCTGTGACACTGACGGTACGCACACCTTGCTGCAAGGCATAGCTGTCCAGCACCTTGCTGCCAGCAGTCAACTCCACCTGCACATTATATAGGTAAGGTTTACCCACATTCCACAGATGTACATCAGGAATTTCAACCTTAGCAGCAGCCTCATTACCGGCAAACTTGAAGGTAGCCGTGAAAGTATGGCCTTCCTGATCGGAAACGGTGAGCTTTCCACCCTGCGCATTCCCGCTCTTCTGCACCTTGGCCTGAATGAAACCGGTATTGCCCTCATAACCTGTGATGCATGTCACATCGGAAATGCTGGCAGCACGAGGTACCGTGTAAAGCACCACATTACGGTGGATACCGCTATAAGGGAAGAAATCGTAGTTCGATGCAGGAATGTTTGACATCATGCTGGCACCACCCAGATTACCGGTTGGGATACGGGTAGGCTTCAGTTCGTTCTCTACTTGCACAGAGATAACATTAGGCTGGCCATATTTTACCAGCGAACTGATTTCAAAGGCAAAAGGCAGGTTTCCACCCTCGTGCATGCCTGCGGGCTTTCCATTCACCCACACCTTGGCAGCATAGGAGGCCGAACCGATGCGGATATAGATCTTCTCGGTCTTCCAACTCTGAGGAATGAATGTTTCCGTTTCGTACCAAGCCGTTCCTAAATAGTTGTGCAAGCCTTCAATCTGGTCGTTCCAACTACCCGGCACTGCAATGTTCACCGCATCAGTCAGTCCGTTGAACCACTGCTGGTTCTCCCCCACGTTCTGAGGGTCGGTCTTGAAACTCCAGATGCCGGAAATGTCCATCTTGTTACGATTGGCGTTCTGCACAGGCGATAAAGCAATCAGCTGTGTATCTGCTTTCTTGAACTCATCGGCAGCTTGTACCTGAAGGCATCCGAAGAATCCCATCAGCAGTGCCACCCATTTCAATCTCACTTTCATAGTTATACGTGATTTTAAGGTTTTACTTGAATTTTATGGGTCATAGCTTAACTACGGCTCTTAATATTTAAACATCTTGAGCTTAAATACAGAGGTTCCACCCTCAAAGACAGGACCGCCAAAAGCAGCCTCATCGCCATTCAAACGGTGAAGAATTTCTTGACCGTCTTTGAAGAACACCTGATCCAAGGAAAGAATTCCAATCTTGTCTGCTTTGCAGGAAGCACTCTTGGCAATGCGCAAAGTTGCAGAACCCAAACCACCGGCAACCAGGAACTCGTCATTATCCAGCTGAATGAGAAGCACACCTGTAGGAATGGTTTCCTTCTTCTTCTCTTCGGCTGCAACACCAGCCACGGCCTGGAAAATACCCAAGTTGAATTCGGTCAGGGAGAACGTATAATCACCCATGGTAGCCTCATCAGTTTTCTGAACATCATCAATCCACAAACCGGTTATCTTGCTGGAACCAATGTACTTCTGAATGGTAGGCATCAAGTGAGCCAGCATGCCGTAAGCCTTATCAAACGACTGGTCATTATCATCAGCAGAAAGAACGGATCTACCACCATCTATTCCAAACGGAGCATAACACAAGGTTGGGTACTTACCAAAGGTATAGATAGCACGGGATGCGCCTGCTATATCGGCCTTGGTTTCAGGAATGAACAACGGATTTCCAGAGCGTGTGTAATCCTGGCAAACCCAGTCGAAATAACCTACCTCATAGATATCAGGAGCAAAGAAATCCACTTCTGGAGCCGCAGCACGCCAGATGTCAAACAAGTGTGGAGAAGGAGCACCCGATGGATAAAGCCCCGGATGGTGCTGCTTAGCCTGTTTCAGCCACACGTTCACATACATAGGAATGTTATGCTGTGCCTTTCCCTGACGAACCACTTCACCTACATAAGACGCATAGCTCCAGGCAGAGAACAATTCATCGGTCAGCAGAGAGAACTCTTCCTGCCAGTTGCCATTCTCCACCTTCACGCTTGGGCCGAACACTTCTTCCCAGGTTCCGTTCATCTTCTTGCCATTGTTCTTCCAGGCATTCAGAATAGCTGGGTGCAGTGTCTTCTCATGCGACTTCAGATACTGGGTTAAAGCGGCAGGAACCTGACCTTTGAAAGCTTTATTTGCCAAGGATGAGAAATCACGTGCTGCACGGTTTTCCATACCCATATAGCTGGCAGCCTGATCTAAAGTGCCTATCTCATTTTCTACCTGCATGCAGATTACGGTATGCTTCTTATCTACCTCAGCAATATGCTTCATAAGTGCGGCAAAGGCACGGGCATCGGCCTTCATGCTCTCTTGTCCCAGAGGTGAAAGCGTATAATCGTTCTTTTCCCCTGAGCTCAAATCACAGATAGGGAAACGTTTGGTATTTTTCTTTACCCATGCTGGAACATAAGTAGATTTTCCATTCTTCCAGCTTCCGAACCAGATGACTGTCAGTTTCAGTCCTTCACGCTCTGCCCCCTGAATCATGTTGTCTATCTGAGAGAAGTCAAATTTCCCCTCCTCGGGTTCCAGTAATTCCCAGTTCACTGGAGCGATAACCGTATTCAGGTTTTTGTCGGCCATGCGCTTCCAGATAGGATCCATATAGTATGAACTTCCGGTAGAGGAATTATGCAGTTCACCGGCAAGCATGGTAAAAGGCTTGCCATCTACCATAAACTGCCAGGCACCATGTTCATTCTTCTGCAAGCTAGGCAATCCTTGTGCCACTGAAGCCACAGACACGCTCAGGGCAAAAAATAAAGTCTCAATTCTTTTCATGGTTATAGTTTCTATTCAGTAAGTATCATCTGATGACAATACACATTATCTCTTCAAGGAAATCTCATTCAATGGCTCCTGCAACTTCAGCAGGTTACCGGTCTTCCAGCTCTGAGCCTTAGCCAACTTATAATTCAAAACGGTGTGAATGTCTTCTACATTCTTGCCCAACTGAATGCTATAGTTGCCCTTGGCAGATTGCCAAGCCACTGCTTTTTCGTTGTAGGAAGCCAAGTCATAGTTGCTTACAGTCAAGGTAAGCGTCTGTTCCTCTCCCGGCTTCAAGTTACGGGTCTTTGCAAATGCCTTCAACTCACGGGCAGGCTTCTCCAGACCACCGGCAGGAGCAGTAACATACAGCTGTACCACCTCACGACCGCTGCGCTTGCCTGTATTCTTTACTGTAACCGTAACCTGGAAGCCGTCGGTAGTTGGAACCAGATTAGCGTTTGAATAATCGAATGTGGTATAGCTCAAGCCGAAACCAAATGGATAAGCCACCTCTTTCTTAGCCGTATTGAAGTAACGGTAACCCATGTAGATGCCCTCCTCATAAGGGATGATATCGACACCCACCTGAGGATTATCCTCCATCTTGCCCTTACCCAAGAACTCCATGATGTTATCGGTGTGGTAATCACTTGGGAAATTGTTGTCAGCAGGCTGATCGCCGTAATGCAAAGCCCAGGTCTGAGGCAGACGGCCACTTGGAGTCTCCACACCGGTCAATACATCGGCTACACTCTCACCCGAACGCTCACCTGGTTCCCATACCAACAGTACAGCATCTACCATGTTGACCCAGCTCTGGGTTTCCATAGGTCCGCACACATTTAACAGAACCACCACCTTTTTGCCGGCCTTGTGATAAGCATTGGATACGGTCTCTATCAACTGCAGTTCCTCTGGAGTAGCCTCGAATTCCTTGTAGTTACGGTCGAAAGCTTCGCCTGTAGTACGGCCCAGGGTAATCACCGCAAAATCGTTTTTCTCCACCTGCTGTGTAAGGGTGGTTTCTGGAGTACCACCGCCACCCAGCATGGCTGACAGATCGATATTGAAGTTGGCTTGCATCTCTTCCATTCTAGGATCTACTTCCTTAGGCTTCAGCTCGTTCTGAGGAATCAGTTCTACTGGTCGTGCAGGACGGCGGAGTCTGACCATCGCAGGATTTGCCTTCATGGCCTCATCTGCAATGCGCTCCTTCTCAGCTGCAATATAAGTGGTGTACTGGCGTAACAGGTTCAAATCGACAGTAAACCCTGCCTTTCGCATACCTTCTACTAAGCTGATGGTGTGAGCACCACCATTGGTACCACCTACACCCATGTTACCAGAGATGAAGTCGTAGCTAGTGCATCCGTATAGCGCCACATTAGGTAACTGCTGTGCAGTGATAGGCAGCACGTTCTGATTGTTCTTCAGCAACACCATACTCTGTGCCGCAATGCTTCGGATCTGCAGCTGATGCTGTTCCCGTTTGATATCATTAGAGTACTTGTAGTTCTGGAAGGTTGGGGTCTTGACAGTAAATTCCAGGATACGCTTCACGCTCTCATCCACTAGTTTCATGTCTAAAGTACCATCTTCCAGCGCTTTCTTGATTTCCTTTCGCTGTGACTCGCTTCCCGGTTCCAGAATGTCACCGGTGGCACGCACCTCCTGCAATGGATAGTAACCACCGTCCCAGTCGGTAATGACAATGCCCTTGAAGCCCCACTCCTTGCGCAGCAGGTCGTTGATAAGTTCTGCGTTCTCGCTGGTGTGAATGCCGTTAATGTAGTTGTAACTGCTCATCACGGTCCAAGGCTGTGCCTCCTTGACCGCTATCTCGAAGTTCTTCAGGTACAACTCACGCAGCGCACGAGGACTAACTACCGAGTTACTGCCTTTTCTACGGGTTTCAGCACCATTGGCTGCAAAGTGCTTCAGGCTGGTACCTACACCCAGTTGCTGTACACCCTTAATATAGGCAGCCGCCATCTTACCAGTCAGCAATGGATCCTCGCTCATATACTCTTGAATACGACCACCCAGCATATTACGCTGAAGGTTGATGGCTGGGCCCAGAAGCACATCCAAGCCACGCTCCTTCAGTTCATAACCGATGATGCCGCCTACTTCCTTCAAAACATCTACATCCCAGGTAGCAGCCATGGCGGTACTGATAGGCATGGTGGTGCAACTATAGTCAAAACTATCATAATCACGGGTCTGGTTCATGTTCACACCATGAGGGCCATCGGCCAAGTAAGACGCGGTAATGCCCAGACGTGGCACCTCGTAGGTCCAACCGGCAATACCCGGGAACTTCACATCGGGATTTCCCCAACCGTTTCCGCAACCCACAATCATGTGTACTTTCTCATCTAGGGTTAAAGCAGAGACAATTTCATCAATGTTATTCGGTGTCAGTTTCTGAGCCATGACCGACTGCATAGATACAGTATTCATCATGGCCATCACTGCTGCTGAAAATAAAAATCGTTTCATTATATAACTGTTTTTATGGTTCCGTTTCATTATTTGTGGGTTCAAAATTACTCAAAAAAAGGGAAACGGAAAATACCATTCAATGAAAAATATTTACCGTTCGACCAGTTCATTCCAAACGGCCCACAGCTTTCAAGTATTCTGTCTGATAGATGCGGTATTGTGTTTTCGCCTCAATCAGGTTACTCTGAGCTTGCTGCCACTGGCTCTGTGCATCCAGCAAGTCGGTAAGCGTGGCCATGGAAGCATCGTAGCGTTCATTCATCACACGCAAGTTCTCGTCGTTCTGACGAACACCTTTCTCTGCTGTCTCAATCTGCAGATAACCATTTTGGACATTGCTGATGGCATTGCGTGCCTGAATGCCCAACAAACGCATGTTACGCTGTTGTTCCAATTGTGCATTCTGCACATCCAGTTTGGCGCGCTTTATTTTCCTTGTGCCTTCGTTCCAACCAGAAATAGGAATACTCAACATTACACCCAGCATAGCACCAGAATTACTGATTTTCTGTTCAAAAGGAACCATCTGACCTTCGTAGGAAGTGAATCCCTGCATTTTCATATTCCCCATCTTGGAATACGATGCCAAACCCACTAATGCAGGCATATACTCTCCACGGGTAAGCTTTACCTGCTTTTCCTTGGCAGCAATGCCTTGGTTCATAAGGTTTACCTCTGGGAGGGCTGAGATATCCTCACTCAAGTTTTCTGGCGCTGTCACAGGAATTTCCGTATCGGCAGGTTCTACTTTCACATCCATGTCTAAACCTATGGTGTTTGAAAGCATCAAGCCACAAAGTTCAGCTCCAGTCTGCGCTTTCTGGAGATTATACTCTATCTCGCTTTTCTTTGCATCAATGCGAAGCAAGTCGTTGCCTACAGCCATTTCTGCCTCTACGGCTACCTTCACTTTGTCATACAGCGCATCCATATAGGCTACATAGGACTTGAGCATCTGTACCTTTTGTTGTACGGATACCAGTGACCAATAGGCTTGGTCTACGCCCACCAGTACTTCCTGACGTGTTTTCCGCATGTTCTCCAGAGCAACCTGACGGCCAATTTCTGCCAGATCATTACCCGCATGGATACGTCCTCCGGCATAGATTGTCTCCTGCAGAGTAATGCCCGCAGTGTACATGCCATGCATAATCATCTTCATACCCATGGTTTCTGAAGATGGGGTCTGATAGAGGCTCATGACGGTCGCATCTACAGAAGGGAGATAATTGATAAAGGCTACTTGCTTGTCTATCTCTGCCTGTTGCTGTCTGTTGTCCATCATCTTGAGCTGTTCGTCATGTTGGATAGCCATATCTCGGCACTGCTGCAACGACAATTTGATGGTTTCCTGTGCATTAGCCAAGCTCCCGGAAAGGAGCAAGGCTGCAAATATTATCATTTTTTTCATGGTTTACGTACTTTATAGATGGCTGCATAGAAGAGTGGCAGCAACAGCAGGGTAATGATGGTACCTACTGTCAAACCACCCATGATACAGATAGCCATGGAGTTATACATAGGGTCACTCAGCAGTGGAGCCATGCCCAATATGGTAGTCAGTGATGCCATGACTACAGGACGGACACGGCTGACGGTTGCATTCAGCACGGCATCGTATGGGTGCTGATGCTCCTCTTTATAGAGACGGGTTATCTCATCCACCAGCACGATAGCATTCTTCACCATCATGCCGATAAGTCCCACCAGACCAATGATAGCCATAAAGGTGAACGGTATATTCAGGCCCAGCAAGGCTGGCACAATACCACACATGACAAATGGGAAGCATATAAGGATGAGGAACACTTTCTTCCAGCTGTTGAACAGCAGGAGCAGGATTCCAAGAATCAGGAAGAAAGTAAGAGGAAGATAGTCCAGCAAACCGGTGATTGCCTCACCACTGGTATCTTGCTCACCTACCCAGCGACGTTCATAACCATCGGGCAGTGGAATAGCATCCACGGCATCCTGTATGTCCTCTATCACCTTTGCAGGTGTTGCATCGTCACGGTAAGGATTCACGTCACACTCGGCTTCTATGGCACGCTGACCATTCATTCGGTATACCTTCTGTTCTTCCCATGCCAGATTAACGCCATCAGTCACACTGCTCAATGGGGTACTGCGGAACATACCGTTCTGCAACTCCTCTGTACTGGTGGCTCCGGTCATCAGACCTTCGGCAGCCTTTGTGTCTAGATTGATATTTATTGTACTCCATACAGGTATGTCGCTCAAATCGGTTATTTTGCTGCCATCCGCATTTCGCATACGCAGGTTAATGAGTACCATCTGGTCATTGTCCGTCAGCACACCGCATGTCATGCCATCGGTTGCCGCCTGAAGGGCATTTCCCACATCACCACGCTGTATGCGGCTGCGGAGCGCATCTTGCTGTATATAATCAGCCACCAGCATCTTACCCATTGGCTTCCAGTTGTTCTGCACTGAATAAGCATCCACATACGGACTCTTGCGCATGATGTCTTCTGCTTGCGCACTCAGCTGACGGAGAACGGCAGGATCAGGACCGCTAAACTGCACCTCTATGGTATGTGAGGTTGAGATGGAGAAATTATACTTCTTGCAACGTATGCTGGCATCTGGATACTGGGCACGGAGTTTCTCCCGAATGACAGGAATGGTTTTCTGTACCGTTTCAAAATCCCTGCAATCTATGGTGAGCTCTCCATAGCTGCTTCCTCCGTTGTTCATCGGGCGTACCAGACAATAGCGGGCTGGCGCGCCACCCATGGAAGCCACCACACGTTCAATGTCTGGATTCTTCAGCAGGCTGTCTGTTATCTCCAGCAAATCATGCTTCACGCGGTTAGGCCCAGCCTCGGCTGGCAACTGATACTCTACGACAAACTGCTTGTAGTCGAAGTCAGGGAAGAACAGGTTCTTTACCTTGGCCATTCCTGAAAGACATACCACCAATACCACAGCAGCGGTAGAGATGGACAGCCAACGGTGATCAATCAGCACCACCAGCATCCTACGGAACATCTTATGCAGCTTGCTGTTCATCTGTTCCTCACCTTCGCCCGGTTTCAATGGGCCCAAGAACTGCTTTGCGCATACAGGCACCTGCACCAATGCCAGCACCCACGAGCACATCAGGCTGACGCACAGCACCAGAAATAAATCACCCGCATATTCACCGGTTGAACCCGGACTCATATAGATACACATAAAGGTAGAAGCACCAATGATGGTTGCACCTAAGAGCGGCATGGCTGTCTGGCGTCCGATGCGGTACAGGTAATCTTTCACGCCTTTTGCGCGATCCACCAGAATTCCGTCCATGATTACTATGGCATTATCCACCAGCATACCCATAGCTATGATGAATGCACCCAGGGAGATGCGCTGCAGGGTAGTACCCAGCTGCAGCAGGACAGGGAAAGACAGGCAGATGGTAAGCACCAGACCGAATCCAATGATCAGACCACTACGGCGACCCATGGCAAAAATCAAGACAATAATCACGATAGCCACAGACTCCAGCAAGTTCAGCATGAAACTGTTGATGGCACTATCCACTTTATCTGGCTGAAAGAAAATCTTATCGGTTTCCATGCCTGCAGGCACATTCTTCATGGTCTCAGCCAGCTTGGCATCAACCAATTTGCCCACATCTGGCACAATGGCATCGTTATTCAGTGCTATACAGATAGCCATAGATGGCTTACCGTTTACAAAGAAACCCTGAGTCTGGGGCTCTGCATATTCACGGGTCACCTCCGCAATATCACCCAAACGGGTTGTTTTCCCATCTAATGTAGTGATTTTCAAATCACGGATATCTTTTTCGTCTTTCACGGCATCGTTCACATTCACCATCAATCGCTGGTTTCCTGCTTCCCAATTGCCACCACTGACGGTCTTACCCGCTCCCTGCAGCTGCATCATGATCTGGGTAGGAATCATACCGTTCTGAGCTATTTTCTCCTTATCTAAGGTAATGTTTATCACCTCGCTTCGGGCACCGGCCAGAGTGATGCGCTTTACGCCCTTGACAGAAAGTAGCTGGCGACGGATGTATTTGGCATAGGTCTCCAGTTCCTTGATGGAATATCCGTCGCCGGTCAACGAATAGAACAGACCATAGACATCCATCATGTCATCTATCACTATCGGATCATAACAGTCTTGTGGAAGACTGCTCTTGCAGTCGTTCATCTTGCGACGGAGCAGATCGAAATACTGTTCCAGATCTGAGTTCTTGGCTTCTAGTGCATATTCCAGTGAAATCTGGCACATACCCTCCTGACAGTCTGTCTTCAGCTTACGAACCTGTGGCAAGGTGCGTAACACATCCTCTACGGGAATGGCCACCTTCAGCTCTATTTCATGGGCCGTGGCACCTGGATAAGGAATCACCACCATAGACTGCTTGACAGCCACGGCAGGATCCTCCAGCTTAGGCATCTGATTGAAAGCAATGATGCCCGCCAGAATAATACCTGCGATAAACGACCAGAATACCGTAGGCTTATTCATGAAAAATTGCGTAATCTTGTTCATCAAATGAGTCCTCCTACATTGGTTTCAGATGGTTTTGCTATCACTTTCACCTTCTCCTTGTCCTGTAACACATTCACTCCGGCTCTGACCACTTGCTCATTTCCTGCCAGACCTTCCGTAATGATTATCATAGCCTCATTCTTCAGGGCACCGGTCTTCACCGCCTTCTTATTTACCCTATTATTCTTCTCATCCAGCACCCAAACATAGGCCTTGCCGTCTTGGTTAAAGACTGCGCTTACCGGTACCGACAGACCCTGAACTTCGCCCGAAGCTTCCATTTCCACCTTCACTTCTACATTCATACCCGATGTTATGGCCTTGGCATCGCCAGGGTTCAATCCCAGACGTACCTTATACAACTGATTATTGTCGGCTTTAGGTGTAATGCTCAAGAGCTTTACTCCTACAGGCTGACCATTGCTGAAGGAACCGCTGCAGGTAAACGCCTTGAACTGATCTTTCAAGAGATATAAAGAGGTAGGAATATTAAAGGTAATCTCCATCTGCTTTACATCCAGCAGATTCACTACAGGACTTCCGGCACCAACCATTTCAGAGACTTCAAAATTGACACTCTGCACATAGCCACTGGTTGGGGCATACAGTTTAGTGTAGCTCAACTTGTTTTCGTTGTTCTGCAATTGAATCTTCAACTGCTCCAATCCGCTGGCTGCCTTGTCGTAATCATTACCTGACAGGCTCTTGGCATCGTACAGTTTCTTCATTCGGGCCAACTCACGCTGCATCTGCTCATACTGAATGCGAGCTGCATCAACACCTAATCTATAATCCTTATCGTCAAGAACGGCAATCAGCTGTCCTTCGCGAACCAAATCACCCTCCTTGACCATAATACGGGCAATCTGGCCACCGGTCTTGAATGCCACACCAATCTCACGACCTTCCTCTACGATGCCCGAGAAAGTCTTCTGCATCTCGGCCACAGAGCCGGTAGGCTGTACCACCATCACGCTATGCACAGGTTCATCGCTTTGCGCATTTTGTCCTGTGCATGCTGCAAAGAGTGCCCAAACAGCAACTCCTAATAACATGTTTTTCTTCATATATCTTTTTCGTTTTCTGATTTTCCGATTGCAAAGGTAGTAAAGTGTACATTCAGATGAACTATCTTATTTTCTACGAAAATTTCCTTTTGGACGAAAAAATAATTCATATCTGCAATAATTTACTCAAATTATTTACTTTTGGACTAATTTTATGTACATTTGCAGTAAAACAAGATTACCATGAAGAACATCACCGACTTCCATCTGAGCATGATTCCCGATGAAGGGAAGAATATATTTTTCGAGAATGAACTGCTATTGGCCGACAGCATCGGTGTTGAGGTTGATCATGAGGCAATAAGGCAGTTACTGCCCATGCCTCCATTTCAGATAGACTTTATCATGATGGTGTTCTGTCTGGGAGGTGAGTTGTCATTCATTCTCAACCAGCAAGAAATTAGATTACATGCCAATGACGTGGTGTTTGTAAATAACAACGACATCGGCGAGATACTGGATACCAGTAAACACTTCGAAGTCTTTGTCATTGGATTTTCCAACAGGAATTACTTCGAGAACATATACAGCAAAAGTGCTTGGGAATTCCGCAACTTTCTGCTGTTCGGCAGCCATTTCCCCATACCGGAACAGGACATGAAGGAATACTTTATGTTTTACGAATTGATGCGGAACAAACTGTCGGACAAGGAGTTCACTCCCAAAAAGGAGTTCATAGCCAAGAGCCTGTCTCTGATGGGAGTCATCATGCAGAACACCATCATGAACGTGTCAAAGCTGGTCCCCCAGAACAGCAAGCAGCGGAATATTCTTCTCCTGGAACAGTTCATCAATCTGGTAAAGATGCATTTCCGCAAGCAGCACAACCTGCAGTTCTATGCCGATGAGCTGTGCATTACGCCCAAATACCTGTCGCAGTTAGTGTATGAAACCAGCGGACACTTTGCCAGCGACTGGATTAAGAAATACCTGTTGGACGAGGCAAAGACGCTGCTGAAAGAAGGACATTATACGGTCAATCAAGTGGCAGACCTATTGTATTTTCCCCATGCCTCGTACTTTACGCGCTTTTTCAAACGGCAAACCCACATGACTCCTATGCAATATCAAAAAGAATAATATTACGTGAGTCACAACCCCTCGAATGCATCATTCATTCTGGTGGTAAGGGTATAGAAAGTGGAGAACAAAGCGTTACTCCACTTTTTTTTGTCGTGTGAAGACCTATAGTAGTCGTACGACTTCTTGTTCCATACCTTGAAATAGTTATCTGTAAAGTA
>JAZQPA010000092.1:0-8311 GCA_045628125.1 Bacteroidaceae bacterium | reverse complement strand
ATCATGAGCATCAGCATCATGAAGGACATGTGGGGACGTTTCAATGTGCGTGAGGATCAGTTGAACGGTCTCAAAACCGGCGATACTTTCAAGGCGTTCCTGCCTGCTTTCAATCAGGATATCGAGCTGAAGGTTACCCATATCAAGGATCAGGGTTCATTTGCCGTATGGAAGGCTACCAAGACCAGTGGCCAATATGATGTGAAGACATTTGAGGTTAAGGCCAAGCCTACCCAGAAATTCGATGGACTACGTCCAGGTATGAGTCTCATTATCAAGAAGTAATGTTCAGAAAAATTATCGATATCGCAGGCCGTGAGTGCCGCCAGATGTACGGAAACACCATCTATCTGTTCTGCATGGTGCTGTTTCCTGCCTTTGTGGTGGTGTTCTTTACCACCTTGCTGGATTCCGGACAACCTGTGAATTTGCCCATCGGAATAGTGGATCAGGATAATACCTCCACCACACGTTCCCTGGAGCAGCAACTAGATGCTTTCCAGAGCACCCGTATTGTGGCTCATTATACCACACCTAACGAGGCCCGCATTGCCATGCAGAGAGGAGATATCTATGCCTTTCTGTATATTCCCAAAGGTACCACAGCCGGACTGATGTCATCGGCACAGCCTAAAGTATCTTTTTATTATAATGATGTGGTGATGCTGGCGGGTTCTACAGCACTGAAAGACCTGAAGACCATCTGTACCTTGGGATCGGCTGCTGTGGGGAAGACCAAACTGGAGATGCTGGGAAAAACTGAGGACGAAATCATGACCTTTCTGCAGCCCATAAAAGTGGACTTGCACATGCTTACCAATCCTTGGGCAAATTATAATGTGTACCTCAGTGCCAGTATTGTTCCAGGCATTCTCATGCTGTTCATCTTCCTGATTACACCTTATTCTATAGGTACCGAGCTGAAATTCGGCCGTTCCAAGGAGTGGATGCAAATGGCGGGAAACAATCCTTTCATCGCTCTATGCGGTAAGATGCTGCCCCAGACACTTATTCATCTGCTGGTGTTTTACGGGTTCGAGTTCTACATCTATCACATTCTGCAGTTCCCGCATCCAGGTGGAATAGTGCCTATTCTGCTCTTGGGTTTGATGGCCGTACTATCTGCCCAAGCATTCGGTATCTTCTGTTTCGGACTATTGCCTTCGTTGCGCATGTCCATGAGTGTATGCTCACTCTGGGCCGTGCTCAGCATCAGTCTGGCGGGTGCCACATACCCTGTGTTTGCCATGGATCCGTTCATTCAGTCCGTATCATGGCTGTTCCCGTTGCGTCATTATTACCAGTGTTATCAGGTTTGTATATTCAATGGGTTTGGTCTGCATTACGTGTGGATAAACTGGGTATGCCTGCTGTGCTTTATGTTCCTGCCGCTATTTGTGCTTCGAAACATACGCAAAGCCATGCTGGAATATGTCTATGTTCCTTAATCTGAATCAGTTGAAATGTATATGAATAAATTATGGAATAGAATTAAGGAAGCCCTTCACGATCTGGCCTTTGTTTGGGCACAGGAGATGAAGATGTGTATACGCGATGAAGGAGTACTGATCTTCTTTATCCTGGTACCGCTGGCCTACCCATTGCTGTATTCCTGGATATATAATAATGAGGTGGTGCGTGATGTGCCTGTGGCTGTGGTGGATATGAGCCATTCTGCCGAGAGCAGGAAATACATACGCATGTTCGATGCCAGTGCCGATACTCGCGTGGCTTACTATTGCAATAATCTGGCCGAGGCTCGCGATCTGATGGGACGTCAGGAAGTAAATGGCGTACTGTATTTCCCGGGCGATTTCGGATTGAAACTGAACCGCGGCGAGCAGACATCGGTAGGAGTGTATTGCGATATGAGTCTGATGCTTACCTACAAAGCCATTTATATGACCTCACAGAATGTGGCTTCAGCCATCAATGCCGGTATCCAGATTAAGGGATCAAGTATCATGGCTACTACCGATAGGGACGAGGAGGTTACCACTAAACCGCTGGAGTTTGAGGAAGTGCCTATCTTCAATTCCACTGAGGGATACGGTAATTCCATCCTACCTGCTGTTCTGGTGCTGATTATCCAACAGACCCTGTTATTGGGTATCGGTCTTTCGGCAGGTACAGCACGTGAGAAAAACCTGTATAAGTCATTGGTGAACCTTCGTACGCATCAGAACGGTGTGTTCCGTATAGTGGGAGGAAAAGCGATTTGTTACCTGATGGTTTACAGCGTACTGACCGCCTATCTTACCTTGGTGGTACCCAAATTGTTCGGTTACACTACCATCGCATCCGGTACCGATTTACTGGGACTGATGTTCCCTTATCTGCTGTCATGTATCTTCTTCGGTATGCTGCTGTCGTGTCTGATTCGTTACCGCGAGAATGTGATTCTGATTGTGGTATTCACATCTGTTCCATTCCTATTCCTAACAGGAATATCATGGCCATTGAGCAATATTCCGGGTTTCTGGCAGGGTGTAAGCTGGCTGTTCCCAAGCACCTTCGGTGTACGCGGATTCCTTACATTGAGCAGTATGGGCGGTACATTGAATGACGTGCCTCTGTGTTACGCTGCTTTGTGGATACAGACGGGAGTATACTTCTTTGCCACCTGTATCTTTTATCAGATTCAGATTAAACGGGCGGCAAAGGCATAAATACAAAAAGGTGGCAATTACTTGCCACCTTTTTTGCTACTATCTATAGAATTACATTCTAGGATTCAGATCAAACTCCCACTTGGAAGGAGTATGTTTGATGGTCAGAATTCCACTTTCCTGATCATGCTGGCTCTCCATATACAGATGAACAGCTACAGCTACAGCAGCCTTGTTCAATTCCTGCTCCTTAGCAGCTTCCGGATTCTTAGCCTCAATCTGTTTCTGCAGATCTTCCAGGAAGTTCTTCTTAGCTACACCACTCTTATAAGCACGATACTGCTCTGGGTGCATAGCCAACTCGAACAGTTCCTCGTCGTCCTGACCACGATCCCAACCGTTCTCCTCCATCTCCTTGATGAAGTCGTCCAATGCATCTGGATAGAACGTATGAGGATCAGCAGTAACAAATTCGCGATTCTGCTGCTTTGCCAACTCGATGAGTTCGGGTGCAATCTCGCCTGGAACCTTACCTGACTTGCCAAGGATCATACCCCAAATAGCATCGTCCATCATCACGAAACGGCCCTTGCCCTGTTCCATGGTCAGCAGGTTCATCAAAGCAATATTCTTTGTATATTGAGAGAATGGAGTTACCAAAGGAGGATAACCTACCATAGGCCAAACGTACTCAACCTCCTGGAAAAGAGCAACCAGCATATCATCTGTGCTCAATTCAGGTTCACCCTTAGCCTTGCGAAGGTTGTTGATAACGCCCTGAATACCACCCAAATCGCTCATCATACTACCCATCATTCCACCTGGAAGACCGCAGCCTAACAGCAGAGAAGACATAATCTTGTTTCCTGGATTAATCCAATAACCTAACCACTCGTCAATGAAAGACTGAGTCAGTGAACGTGCCTTCATGTAGGCATTCATATTGACTGTTGGCACATCGAAGCCCTTCTGCTTCAGCATGGCAATGACAGAGATAATATCTGGATGAACCTTACCCCAAGACAGTGGCTCGATGGCGGTATCGATGATGTCGGCACCATTCTCGCAGACCTCCAGGATGCTGGCCATTGACAAACCAGGACCGGAATGACCATGGTACTCGATGATGATTTCAGGATGTGAAGCCTTGATGGTGCGAACCAGTTCACCCAGGAATCCAGGCATACCGATGCCCGCCATATCCTTCAAGCAGATTTCCTCGGCGCCAGCCTCGATGAACAGATCAGCCTTCTTGGCATAATATTCTACAGTATGAATAGGGGAGTTGGTGATACACAAGGTAGCCTGTGGAATCATACCTGCCTCTTTTGCCCAACGGATAGAAGGGATAATGTTACGCTCGTCATTCAAACCGCAGAAGATACGTGGGATATCCACACCCTGAGCTTTCTTAACACGATACATCATGCGACGAACATCATCAGGAACAGGATACATACGGAGCGCATTAAGACCACGATCCAGCATGTGGGTCTTGATGCCTGCCTCGTTGAATGGTTTACAGAACGCACGAACAGCCTCATTAGGGTTGTTTCCTGCCATCAGATTCACCTGCTCGAAAGCACCGCCGTTGGTTTCTACACGTGAAAAACAACCCATCTCGATGATCACTGGAGCAATTTTCTCTAACTGATCCTTACGTGGCTGGAATTTTCCAGAACTCTGCCACATGTCTCGGTAGACCAGACTGAATTGTATTTTTCTCATATTAATGATTTGGTTTTTCAATATTTTTTTGATTTCCAATCGATTTACTCTCTTCTCTAACCGCAATGGAGAATAAATTCTCCATATACGAGACAAAGATACAAAAATCCTAAATACCATCACCCTTGTGTAGTTATTATTTTTCTATTATCTTTGTAGCAAATAATAACAAGACTTATGAAAAAAAAGTTCTTTTTTCTTTTGTTGGCGCTCTTTCAGCTGATGCCTGCACAGGCAGTGCTGAAGGAAAAGAACCTGGAAGAGACACTTTGTGTACTGCTATCCGAACTGGAGCAGTACTCAGCTGTTCAGTTCTCAAACACTGAGGCCTTCAAGGACCAGTTCCATCTGGTGGAGGCACAAATGAAACAGGCGATGCAGCAAGCCGACCAAACTTCGATGATGCTGTATTCACAACAGCATGGATACATCTTCGACTTGACATATGCGTGTCACGAGGCTACTGAATTGTACCGTACGTACAAAAACACGCTCCAGCCATACACCAGATATATGGACCGAATGAATTCGGAGATTGCCCGCTATGATCGTCTGATAAACTCGCTGAACAAAATGCCGGATTATTTGCTTGATGAGCATCATCTTGGAGATAGGGATTCTTGTATCCTGCTGGCCAATAAAATCCGTTCACAGATGATTGTCAACCGTACTAAGTTGACCGAGCTACAGGAGCGTCATGACCGTGTGGAGAAGAGACTGAAGGAACTGAACGATTATGCCAAGGAACGATATGCCATTATCCAACAGAATATCTTCGTGAATGGTGGTGATAAGTATCCCGTTATCCTCAAGAGATTTAGCAGTTCTTACCGTTTGGCTATAAATGCGATGAGGACAAAGTTTAACCCGTCGCATGAGTCAGATTCCGACTGGCGAGGGTCTATCATCATGTTCTGCTTTATCTTTGTTTTTGTTTGGATGACCATTTCCGCCGGCATCAGTAACCTCATTATCCGGTTGGCCGTTCCTAAGCGGTTTCAGGACGAGAAATATAGAGAACGTAAACCGGCATTAATACTGACATCAACTATCCTTTTCTTTGCGATAGCGGTGATGATACTGCGAAGTATCTATTCAACTCACGGTTTCTTCCAGATTGCCACCGAGTTGTTGATTCAATACGCATGGTTGCTGGGTGTTATTCTTATCTCCCTGCTCATCCGTTTGTGGGATAATCCTGACCGCATCAAACGTGCGATGCGTATCTACCAACCCATATTTGTTCTGGGTTTCATTGTCATCGCTTTCCGTATTATCTTTATCCCTAACGATACGGTAAATCTGGTGTTCCCGCCAATTCTGATACTTTGTGTAATCTGGCAGTGGATCAGCATCTACTTGCATAACGATAAGGGGGAGGGAAAGATCAGCAAATGGGATACCATCTATGCTTATATTTCATTGGCTGTCATTATAATATGCGCTTTATGCTCATGGAACGGTTACACGCTGATGGCCGTACAGATTCTGATCTGGTGGTATATGCAGCTATCAGTCATACAGAGCATCACCTGTGTATATACCTTGCTGCATATCTATCAGGCATGGCGTCTGAAGAAATACATCAAGCGATTTGAGGACAAAGAAGACAAGAAGGTTGACCATAGAAGCATTATCAAGGTAAAGGATGCCAAGGGTAATGAGACCTATAAACTGGATATCAGCAAAACCTGGTTCTATGAATTCATTTACAAGGCACTGATTCCTATCTTTGCTGTCTATTCTGTAATTTTCAGTATATACTGGGCAGCAAACGTATTCGACCTTTCAGACCTGGTGATTGACATCGTTCGAATGAATCTGGTAGATATCCAAGGTACTATTCGTTTGTCATTGGCCTCACTTACCATTATTCTGTCAATGTTCTTCCTGGTTAAATACGCACTATTTCTGGGCCGTGAATTGTACCTTCGCCAGCATCGTCTGAAATCGGGCGACAAGAATGTCATGGCGCTGGGTATGAACATTGTAACCATTATGGTTTGGGGATTTTATCTGATTATTGTGTTGAAGATTCTTCATGTGGATAATACAGGTATTATTGCCGTATTAGCGGGTATGTCTACCGGTATCGGTCTCGCATTAAAGGACCTGATCGAGAATCTGTTCTATGGAATCTCTCTGATGACAGGACGTGTAAAGGTGGGCGATATTGTGGAACTGGATGGCGTTCGCGGTAAGGTGAGCAACATCAATTACCAGAGTACTATGGTAGAGACTATTGACGGTTCCATCATAGCTTTCCAGAACTCACAGCTGTTTACCAAGAACTTCAAGAACCTGACCAAGAACCATGGCAATGAGTTGGTTAAGATTCCAATCGGTGTGGCATATGGTACAAATGTAGAGCAAGTGAGACAAATGCTATATGCGAATCTGGGTAAACTGGACTGTTGGAACCAGAAAAGAGGTCTGCAGATTTTATTCGATAATTTTGGTGACAACAGTGTGGACCTTATTCTGGTATGTTGGGTAGCAGTAGAGAAGAAACTGACAGCAGTATCACAGATGAAGGAAGTGGTGTATAAGACATTCAATGAGAACGGTATTGAGATTCCGTTCCCTCAGCGTGATATCTATGTACGTCAGCTGCCTCAGAACAACTGAAACAGAATGTCCGTTATTTCCCGTGCATTTTGTGGCATCGGTTGTATCTTTGCAACACAATTGTAAAGGAAACCATTATGAAAAGATATTTATTATCCGTTGGTGTGGCAGTACTGAGTATACTGCCGGCCAATGCCCAAAGCAAGTTTGTGCAACGAACCACCGATGTGCTTTGTCTGGTACCATCGGCCACCGGACTGGTCAAGGCCGTGATGGAGAACGACCGCAAGGGCATCGTGCAACTGGGACTAAGTAGTGCCACCACACTGGTGATGAACTATGGTCTGGAGGCAGCTATCCGTAAGGACCGTCCCGATGGCGATGGTCATCATGCCTTTCCCAGCACCCATACTGCTGTAGCCTTCGATGGAGCCTCGTTCCTGATGCAAAGGTATGGATGGAAGTGGGGTGTACCGGCCTATGCCGTCTCAGCCTATGTGGCTTGGGGCCGAGTGCATGCCAACCGCCATGACTGGTGGGATGTTCTGGGTGGAGCCGTGATAGGAGCCGGCAGTGCCTTTATCTACACCCGTCCCTTTATGCGCAACATGGATCTATCTATTGCTCCTGCAAGTTTTGGCAATGATGCCAAAGGCCTTACCGCCCGATTGGAATTCTAAAGCCCTAAATACAGAAAAAGTGTCAGGGGGACAGGTTCCTGACACGGTTTTAATACGATTGTTTTTTCAATATAAATTTGGTAGAGCTGTCAAAACCCTCTATCTTTGCAAACAAGATCTCTTCGAAAAGACTAATTTCAACGATGTCAAAGAACTTGATTGTCCTCTTTTTGAGGGACTATTTGATTAAACCTAATAACGTCTCGATTTTAACGGGACACTAATGTTATAAAGTATAAAAAATATAAGGCGTACCCCATTACCGGATACGCCTTCAATTATTGTAGTTAAATTTACTCTATCGCAAAAGTATAAACCTTGGCAGATTTAGAATTCGTCATTTGATTAGTTATAGTAATACAGTATTCACCTGGTTCTAAATCATCAAGACTAATAATTACGGAATTTTGACCATGTTTTTTATATCTTAACTGCTGGGAACCTTCTGTTTCTGTTTTAGCACCAGTAAAAGTTCCTGCTTCACCAATTTGGAAACGTCTAGTCTTTCCTTGCACTTCAAATTTATTGATACTTAATGTCTGCATAGGAGATTGATTGCCCGTGTTAATGACAATAGAATTACCTGGTAAGGAAATTCTCAATTTTGAATTTACACCTTTTACATAATAGTACGTTTTTACCTTACCAACACCAACTAGAAAAACAGACGCTCCAACTTTTGCTTTGCTGTAAGCTTCTTCTACTGGTAGTGCATGTCCTAATTCA
>JAZQPA010000091.1:0-9467 GCA_045628125.1 Bacteroidaceae bacterium | reverse complement strand
TGAAACGGGCTGAAAAAGTAGTGGGTACCACTCCTATCTACCTGAAAGAGAGTCCTTTTCTTCAAGGGGTACAGAATAAAACGGCATGTATTCCTATCGGCATTGTTACGGTGGAAGAGGCTGCCGACGAGAAAGTGGCAGCCATACTGAAGGATTGCGGACACCGGAAAATCGTGTTCTCGTTAGGTCGCTTAGTACCCTACAAGGGTTTCCGCTACCTGATTGAAGCCGCTCAGTATCTGAATGAAGATACAGTAGTGCTGATTGGCGGTAAGGGGCCACTGCACGATGAATTGAGCCAACTGATTTGTGACCTGAATCTGCAGGATAAAGTAAAACTGTTGGGACGTATCAATGATGAGGATCTGCCTGCTTATTATGCGGCTTGCAGTCTGTTCTGCATGAGCAGCGTACAGAAATCAGAGGCATTCGGCATTGTGAATATTGAGGCGATGAGTTGCGGCAAGCCGTTGGTGGCTACACGCATCCCGGCATCCGGTGTTTCCTGGGTGAATGAGCATGGGGTATCGGGACTGAATGCGGAACCGGAAGATGCGCAGGATTTGGCCAAGGCTATCAATGCGGTACTGAGCGATGAGGAGCAGTACCGGAAGTTTGCCGATGGGGCGAAGAAACGATTTGAGACGGTGTTTACCCGTAAAAAGATGATTGATGATGTGATTACTATTTATAACAATGTATTAGGGGCTGCGCGATAGAAAGATTTTTTTATGATTGGGCTGCGCGATAGAAAGATTCTTCGCTTCGCTCAGAATGACAATAAGGAATGACAATAAGGAATGACAAAAAAGGAATTACAACAATATGAAGATAAGGAATAATTTGGTGCTGCGTAAGATAGGCAGCCGGTATATGATTGTGGAGGTTTCAAAGGAAGCGATGAACCTGACTAACGTCTATACCATGAACGAGACAGCGGCTATGCTGTGGAAAAGCATAGGTGATGAAGAATTCACAGAGCCACAACTGGTGGAGTTTCTGTGTGACACCTATGAGGTTACCGAAGAACAGGCTACTGCTGATGTACATACTCTAGTAGAAGAGTGGAGAAAACTGGGTTTACTGCTCTAAACCGGACAGAGAAAGCTTTCTTTGCACTGGTCCGTGCTGGTCTGTGGGAGAAGAATGTGGATGACCTTACAGTTTTTCCACTGAAACCTGCAGAGTGGCGTGAGGTGTATCGTATGGCCCAGGAACAGACGGTGAGCGCATTGACATTTCAGGGGGTGTGCCAACTACCGGAGGAAATGATGCCGGAGGAACTGATGTTACAGAAATGGCTAATGCTGGTAGAAGTTACGGAACGTTCCAACGAGCTCATGAACGGGGTAATTGCAGAGTTTCTGGCACTGATGAAACAAAACAGCGTTTATCCGGTGATTCTGAAGGGTCAGGGGGTGGCTGCTTTTTATGAACAGCCTCTGCTTAGGAGCTGTGGGGATATTGATTTATTTTTTCCTGTTCCCGGTGATGAAGAAAAAGCCAGAGGACTGATGAGGGCACAAGGATGCCGGCCCGAGAAAATGCCGGATAACAGTTACAGCTATTCCTGGCGAGGAGTGGAATTTGAGCATCATACCTGTATGTTTGACATTCAAAATCCATCATGCCGGCCATTCCTCAAAAAACTGATGGATATGGAAGGTTTTGATGGTCACTACCCTACTCCGATGCTTAACTTACTGTTACTGAATGCGCATATTCTGAAGCATGTACTGGGGCACGGCATCGGGGTGCGCCAACTGGCGGATATAGCCCGGGCTTATCATACACTGCATGGAAAATATGACGAGCAAGTGCTGGAACAGATTTACCGGGAGACAGGTATTTATCGCTGGTCGTGCCAGCTTCATGCCTTTCTGGTGAATCTACTGGGATTGGATAAAAGGATGCTGCCTTTTACAGAAAGGGATTGTCTGATAATACCTGCATTATTGCATAAAATCCTGAAAGGAGGAAACTTTGGGAAGCATGGGGATAGCCGGGGAGCAGAATCGCAGGGCACCTGGATGCGGAAATGGCATACTTTCCGTGCGTTTACCGCAGATTTAAGACTTTCATTGGAGCTGGCACCGAAAGAAACATTCTGGACGGTGTGGAAACTGACTGTAGGGCAATTTGAATAAGGAACTAAAGACTAATTAATTATATCAATTCGTGAGAGAATACTATTATAGAGTTGCGGAATTTGTGTTTCGGGTAGTGGTGCCCGAGACCTGGAATATGGAACGTTTATTGCCTTCGTTCCAATCATTTGTATGGGATAAGAATGATACGGACCGTATTCTGTTTACCCTTTATGCCAATACCAAGTCTCTGCCGGAATGGCCGGAAAAAGAGGAAAGTATGGGAAATTCTGATAACGATCTGGGGCATCTGGAACTGGCAAAAAGTGATGTCGGATATAAGGTGGTTCTGAGTTACGATGAGAGAGACAGACATCGCTTAATCTGTGATGCCGATTTCAAACAGAACATAGCTGAGATCAACACGAAGGATGCTTATGGGGATATGGTACTGAACTCTATGCTTCGCATCATTTTTGCCCAATCCGTTCTGGCACACAAAGCCATCTCGCTGCATGCCAGCTGTGTATGGAAAGACAATCAGGCTTACCTGTTCATGGGTAAGAGCGGGACAGGAAAAAGTACCCATTCGCAACTATGGATCAAGCATTTAGAAAATGTAGAACTTTTAAATGACGATAACCCCTGTGTGCGGTTGGAAGATGGGGAAATAACCGTTTATGGCACCCCTTGGAGTGGTAAAACACCGTGTTACCGCAACCTGCAGTTTCCGGTTGCAGCCATGGTGCGTCTGAGTCAAGCTCCGCATAACCGCTATATTCATGTAAGAGAAACAGAAGCTTTTATGGCTTTATTACCGTCCTGCAGCGTGGTACAAGGTGATGCCCGACTACAGGGATATCTGTATGACACCCTGATAGAAATGGTGGAACTTGTCAAAGTGGGTTGGCTGGAGTGTCTTCCGGATGCAGAAGCCGCCCAAATATGTTTTGTCCAAACTCAATCATAAATATATAGAACAATGATTACGATTTTATCGATTCTCATTCCATTGACCACTTCGCTTATTCTGAGCATTATCATGGTGCCACGCACCATGCTGGCGCGCTTTCACAACATGAGCCGCTTTGGATTTGAACAAAATGAGGGGCATAATGCCCCACGCCTGAAATTCCTGGGAGGAGTGGCGTTCTTCCCGATTATCCTGATTACCATAGGTATTACGGTAATGCTGGATATGCGATTAAACGACGGTGACGGTAATGACCCGCTGATGGAACAGATGGTTAAGCTGTTACAATTGCTGGCAGGTATGGCTCTGCTGTTTGTGGTGGGTCTGAAAGATGACCTGGCCGGTACTACAGCCCGCAACCGGACCATTTTCATTGTGGCCGCATCGGCCTTATTCCCCATCAGCGGTTTGTGGATTAATGACCTGTATGGTCTGTTCGGTATCCACCAGATGCCATTCTGGCTGGGTATGCCGTTTACCATGGTCCTGGTCAGCTACCTGACTGCTACCATCTACCTGACCGATGGCGTGGACGGACTGGCTACCGGCCAGTGTTCCATCTCGCTGACTCTGGTTATCCTAATCTGCCTGCTTACCAATACGTATCTGCCTTGCGTCATTGCCTGTGCCGGACTGGGGGTAACCCTGACGTTCTTCCTGACCCGAAAACTGAGCCCATCGAAAAAGGGAGCCTTTATCGGCAGTAGCGCATCCATGCCTTTGGGATACCTGATTTGCTTTGTCATTCTGTATATGTATAGGAACAAGGAATGGAACGGAACCACTGATGGCGCTATCCTAGCTGCATTCTGTACCATGCTGATTCCGGCCTGGGACATGATTCGTGTGCTGAAAAGCCGCTATGTGGACAGACGACGCATGACAGATCCTGACCGTAACCTGATTCACCATAAACTGTTACGGACTGGATTATCTGCCAATTATGTAACACTGACCATACTGGCTCTGAATGTGCTGATGGTAGTGATGAACGGAGTGCTGCTGAATCACGAGGCGAACATCACCTTGCTGTTTATGGCTGATCTTATCCTGTTTACCCTGATGCACTGGGGCATCAATTACTACATTGTGAAATACACCAATAAGGTTTCAGGTGAAATTTGGGAAAAGAGCTATGGACGCAATAATTGGAGCGAGGAAGAAGAGGAAAGTGAGCTGGATGCCATGGAATTGCAACAAGCAGCCCAAAATATTCTTGAAGATAAGGAACTTCCTAAACAGCGTATGCTTACGCCTACCCCAGACATGGCCGATGTGGCTTTCATTCCAGATGGCATGAACGAATTTGAGCGCAACTTGAAACGCTACTTCGACCTGCTGGTATCCGGTATGTGTCTGATAGTTTTCTCACCACTGTTCCTGCTGAGCTATCTGGTCATCAAACTGGATGACGGAGGTCCTGCCATTTTCAGGCAGGAACGCATCGGCCGATTCGGACGCCCGTTCTATATCTATAAATACCGAAGCATGCGGCTGGATGCCGAGAAAATGGGACCGCAGCTAAGCCATTCGGGCGGTGATGACGATCCGAGACTCACCAAGGCCGGAAGGTTCCTGAGGGCGCATCACCTGGATGAACTGCCTCAGCTCTGGAACGTGTTCATGGGCGACATGGCCTTTATTGGCTACCGTCCGGAACGGGATTTCTATATCAAGCAGATTGCTAAACACGACCCTAGATATTTTTTATTGTACCAAATCCGTCCGGGTGTGACCTCATACGCCACTCTGTATAACGGATATACTGACACAATGGAAAAAATGCTGACACGATTGGAACTGGATCTGTACTATCTGAAACACCGTTCATGGTGGTTTGACTGCAAGATTCTGTTCCTGACATTCTGGCACATTGTAGGCGGTAAGAAATTTTAAAATGAAACCATTGATACTACCAAACAAAGAACTGCTCAGAGAAGTGGAACTTCAGCTGAGCCAAGGACAGCCCGTAAGAATCCACCCACGCGGACACAGCATGTTTCCGTTCATCCGGGAGGATTCCGATGAAATTATTCTCAGCCCTATCGACTCCCCTCGGGTGGGGCAGATTGTAATGGCTCATCTGAAAAATGAACGCTATGTCGTGCATCGGATTATAGCCAAAGAGGGTTCCAATCTGGTACTTATGGGTGACGGCAACGTGTCCGGAACTGAGGAATGCACGGAAAAAGAAATCATAGGAAAAGTGGATACCGTGATAAGAAACGGACGAAGACTGTCACCGGAAAGCCGTTGGGAACAGCAAAAATCACGATTTTGGCTGATTTTGCGCCCACTACGTAAGTATGTTTTATACGTAGTCCGTTATTTTTGTTCATAATGAGTCAAAATTATCGTATAAATGATGTAAATTTGCAGATTATTAGTAAAAATTATCTTTTTGAAAGAGACATGAAAAAACTATACGTGTTATTTTTTATGGCAGGAGCACTGCTGATGACCTCGTGCCGTTCTGTAAAGGATGACCTGTACCTGATGAATGTTCAGCAGGGAGTGGACTATCCTTTCGAGTATCACGAGCCTACCGTTCACCAGGACGACCAACTGAGTATCACCGTAAGCAGCCGCAGCCCAGAGTTGGCTGTTCCATTCAACAGTAACGGAGGTATTTTCCAGATTGACGCCAACGGTTCGGTAACCCAAAGCTCAACCCAGACCAAGCGCACCAGTTACCGCGTAGATAAGGACGGTGACATTGATTTTCCTATCCTAGGTAAACTTCACATTGAAGGTATGACCATCAATGAGGTGCAGGATCTGATTAAACAGCGCATCATGAATGGCAAATACATTAAGGACCCATTGGTAACCATGGAGTTTATGAATTTCCGTTACACTATCTTGGGCGAGGTTGGAAGCACCGGCACCAAATCGGTCAATGATGCTAAGATTAATCTGCTGCAGGCCATAGCCGATGCAGGTGACTTGACGGCACGTGCCAATCCTAAGCGTATCCTGGTGTATCGCGAGAATAACGGTGTTCGCCGCATGTATGCGCACAATATTCAGGACAAGGAGATTTTCAACTCTCCAGCTTTTTATCTGCAACAGAATGATGTGGTGTATGTAGAGCCAAGATATCACAAAAAGGATTCTGAAGACAAGATTACTGGTATAGCTTCGCTGGTATTGTCATTTGTTACAGCTATAACTTCTATTATCTGGATTTCCAAGCGATAAATTATGCGAAACGATATCAACAAAAACGATCAGGGTATAAACGTACTGGACCTGCTGGTTTACCTGATATCCAAATGGATCTGGTACATTCTGTCCATAGCTCTGTTCTGCGGTCTGGCATGGTACTATTATGCCAAATCACCGGAAGTGTATTTCCGGTCGGCAACCGTTATCATTAAGGATCCCAGCAACAAGGCAACCAGTGCAGGTCTGGACCGGTTTGACAACTATATTAATAAGGTGAATGTGGCCAATGAGTTGCTGCAGTTCCAGTCTAAGCGCATCATGCGCAACGTAGTGGAACGCATTCATGCCGATGTAAGCTACAAATTAAAAGTAGGACTGCGCGACAAGGAATTGTATAACCGGGCTCCAGTGAATGTGAGTTTCCAGAATGTGATGAGTGAGCGATACATCACCTTCGACCTGACGACCAAGGATGAAAAGACTGTGGTAGTGAGCAATGTGCAAGGAATGTTAGGTGCCAAGGACTCCTACACACTGAGCATTGGCAAGGACAGCATAGCCATTCACGGTGAAGTGATTAAGGTTAACGCTACCGATTTTATGGACAACACATGGAATGGCACGACTATTAAAGTGAGCAAGTTGCCGGTCAATGCGATTGCAGACAGCTATCGGGCCAATCTGGGTATCCGACAAGAAGAGGATGAAGCCTCTATCCTGACCCTGTCGCTGAAAGATAACTCACCCGAGCGTGCAGAGGATGTTCTGAACACATTGATTACTGTCTACAACGAGGATGCCGTTAACGACAAGAATCAGGTAGCCGTTAATACTGCGAACTTTATCAATGAACGACTGATTATCATTGAAAAGGAACTGAACGGTGTGGAAACCGAGTTGCAATCGTTCAAACAGAGTAACAACATCGTGGATCTGGGTTCTGCCACTAGTCAGTATATGGGAGAAGCCAGTGCATACAATAGTGAAGCGGTTCAAAACGAAACCCAAATCAAAGTGACTGAATATGTCCGGGACTACCTGACCGATCCCAGCAAAAGCCGTGATCTGATACCATCGAACAGCGGTATTGGTGATATGGAGATTGAGAACCAGATTACCCAGTACAATAATCTGAAACTGAAGCGTGACCGTCTGGCTGCCGACAGCAGTGATGACAATCCGGTAGTAGAGGAGCTGAATAAGGCCATGCATGACCTGAGACAATCAGTGGTACGTGCTGTGGACAACAAGATTGTAAGTTTGCAGGTAAAAGGTAAGGATGCACGCAGCCAGCGAGCCATGGCTCAGGCCCGATTCAATGCCATTCCAGCTAAGGAAAGACAGTTACTGGGTATTGAACGCCAGCAGAATATTAAGGAGAGTCTGTACTTGTTCCTGCTGAACAAGCGCGAGGAAAATGCCTTGTCACAGGCAATGGCAGATAACAATGCGCGCGTGATAGACAGTGCAGACGGAAGTTACTCGCCAATTGCTCCTAACCGTAACCGCATTTTACTGTTAGGTGCAGCTGTAGGTATTGCAGTTCCCAGTCTGTTCTTCTTATTTACCATGTTCCTGGATACCCGCATTCACAGCCGCAAGGATCTGCAAGGTGAAGTAAGTGTCCCATTCTTAGGTGAAATTCCAGAGGATAAGGAGTTGGCTAAGAAACGCAAGAAAAGAGAGGCTGCCGTGGGTGTTACTGAACAGGGACAGGGAATGGTTTCGGAAGCATTCCGTATTCTGCGCACCAACATGACATTTATGGCCAAGAAGGGACAGGCCAGTCAGGTGATTACCTTTACTTCATTTAATGAGGGTGCCGGTAAGTCCTTCATCAGCCATAATCTGGCCTTGAGTTTGATTTATGCGAAAAAGAAGGTTATCATTGTGGATTTGGATATCCGTAAGGGTACACTGAGCCGCCGACTGAACCAGAATGTAGTGGGCGTGACAAATTACCTGTCGGATACATCCATCCAGATAGATGATCTGATTCATGCCGATGCCAAATGGGGCATTGACGTAATTGCCGCCGGTCCTATAGCGCCTAATCCTGCCGAGCTGTTGATGGATGAGCGTCTGGATGAACTGATTGCCGAACTGCGTACCCGTTACGACTATATCATTGCCGACAACGTTCCTGTGGGTATTGTGGCCGATGCCAGCATTACCAACCGTATCAGTGACATTACCCTGTTTGTGGTTCGTGCCGGTATGCTGGACCGCCGACAGTTGCCAGACTTGGAAAGTCTGTACAAGGATGGTAAGCTGAAGAACATGGCCGTGGTACTGAATGGTGTGGATCCTGACTATAGAGGTTACGGATACCGCTACGGATACGGTTATGGCTATGGTAACGGATATGGAAGCAGTTATGTTTACGGACAAGGAAAAAATAAACGCAAAAAATTTCAAATATAATACTTTTAAATTATGAAAAAGATTCTGTCTACCATGCTTATGGCAGCGGCATTTGTACCTGCCATGGCACAGAGCAGTACTCCAAGCGAGACTGTGGAGTACAACGGAAACAAGCACCAGGTACAGACTAACACCTTCTGGAACAACTGGTTTATCAGTGCAGGTGTTGGAGGCCAGATTTACTTTGGCGACCACAACAAGCAGATGGATCTGGGTGACCGTATCGCTCCTGCATTTGACATTAATTTCGGTAAGTGGTTCACCCCAGAATTCGGTCTGCGCATCGGTGTTGGCGGTTTCAAGGAAAAGGGTTTGAGCTACAGCTATGAGGCACACACTCAAGGCGGAAAGCCATACACCGGTCATAACGGAGCCAAACTGACCGAGCAGGAATTTCCATTCTATAATCTGCATGCAGACCTGATGGTAAACATGTCAAACCTGCTGTTGGGCTACAACCCTAATCGTGTGTGGAGTGTAATTCCATATGCTGGTGTAGGTTGGGGTCGTGTTTGGGAAAATCCAAAGACTAAGGAAGTAACTGCAAACATCGGTTTAATCAATAAGATCCGCCTGTCTGATGCATGGGATCTGAATCTGGATGTCCGTGGCATGTATGTAAACGACCGCTTTGATGGTTTGGAAGGCAAGCGTAAGTCTGACGGTAACCTGAGTGCGACATTAGGCCTGACCTATAAGTTCAAGCAGCGTGGTTGGGACCGCAGCAAGACTGTTATCCGCGACAATACAGACTGGAAGACTATCAACGACCTGAAGCAGCAGGTACTGGATCTACAGGCAGAGAACGATCGTAT
>JAZQPA010000090.1:0-7511 GCA_045628125.1 Bacteroidaceae bacterium | reverse complement strand
TTTTTTTGTCTTCCTTTCTAGAAAAATTGTGTACTTTTTAATAAAATTTCTGACATTTATGAATGAATACTGACAAATAATCGTATATTTGCATCCAAATTAGACCATTTTAGGATATTAGACCCTTATTGAGTACGGATTTCTTTGCAAGTTCAGACCAGCTTGTGAGAGAATTTATAGACCTATTATTATATAAAAAGTTTGTGTAGTTATGACAAAAGACACTTACCTTAGTCCTACCACTGATTGTAGGATTATTGCTATGGAGGGTTGTATGATGGCCCAATCGGGTGAACCCATCAACAACATCGGAGAAAACACTGTCCAATTAAGCATTTCCAACCAAAATGGTGCCGACGGATTCAATGTGTCCGGCGACTGGACTGACGGATTCTAACACTAACCCTTTAATCGACCACAATCATGCAGAAATTATTGTCAATTTTGTCTTGTGCCTCACTTCTTCTTTGGGGCGCATGCAGTGAAGATGTTGAGATTCAGCAAGAAGCAAGTCCTGTAAATCCGGGTACTGCCATCCGCTTCAGTGCTCATGTGAATGAGGGTAAGATTAATACCCGAACCGTATTTGGTAACCAACTGTCCGATAAGTCGTTCCCCGTATATTGGGTGGATGGGGATAAAGTGGATGTGTTCAGCCCTGAAGCAAAGAATAATGATGGCAGGAAAAACAAGGCGGTATTTACGGTTAATAATCCAGGAAGTGATAATAATCAATATGTCCTATCTGGTGAACAGGAAACACTGTATTGGGGCGAATCGGATACGCATCATTTCTATGCGTTCTATCCTGCCGGTAATGTGGAAAACTGGGAGGGTGGTACCGATGGCTCTTGTACCATTACAGCCAATGTACCTTTTACTCAGGTGATTAAGGATGCTGATATCAGTAGAGAAGGCGGTCAGCATGTCCGTAACGATGGAACGGTAGTCGATTGTATTACTGCCTGTAATATGGATTATGCCATTATGGCTACCCGATTGGGCACTTCGGTCAACCGCTCGGACTTCCAAACGGGTGAGGAAGGGGCTGAAACGCTGATTCCACTGAACTTCGACCCGATTACCACGGCGGTTAATATCTTTATCTATCCTTCTTCCAGTCACAGTTATCAGATTAACTCTATTACCATTGCTAATGCCAAGGAAGTGGCCAATCCATTGCCTCTGGCTGGTGAGTTCACCTATAGCATTGGAAACAATGCTGATCCGGGTAGTGTTATAGCTACAAATCCGTCTTATAACATTCAGGTGGAGTTTGAGAGTCCTATTAACTTGGGTATGGATGGGGATACCAGACCGCTGAAGCTGACTGTTTTTCTGCTTCCTAATGCTGCGGCCAACCTGAAGGTTTCCCTGAATGGTGAGAAGACTACAGCCAATGCGGATGGCTCACACTCTCATGTGTTGATTACCAAGTCTACTGCAACTAATGCGAGTGAACGTTTGACGGCCAATGCGGTGAATACCATGAATTTAGGTGCATTACCCGCAGAGGCCAGTGAGATTACTTCGGAAATTTGGCAATCAGCTTTGCCTAACAGTGCATATGTGTCTCAGTTGTCTATTCCCGGTGCTTATGATGCGGCCAACTTTGTGAATAAGATAACAGGAGATGACCGCGCTCAAACTAAACTGTATTCCGGTAATGATGACGATGCAAACCGTTATTATAACCAGATGGCAGCGTATTTGAATGGTGGTATTCGTGCTTTTGACTTGAAACTGTCATACAGTGAAGATGAAAGCAAGTATCCTGGACACTGGTATACAAATAGACAGGCGAATTTGGGTCAAAGTCCTGAGGCTGTTAACTTTGCTCACTTTGTGGAAGCCGGTATTTATTGGTTGCGACAGCATACTACCGAATTCCTGGTCGTATTCTTGTCTGACTATGAGGCTGGAAATTCTACGTCAGCAACCGATAATTACCGCACACACGCCACAGAATTGATTAGCCGAATTCCTGAAGGTTATCTGCTTACAGATTTCGATGCCAATGTTACTGTAGGTGAGGCGCGCGGTAAAATTCTGGTAATCAATGGTCATCCGGTTGATAATCCCATAGGCTTGACTGTAAATGGATGGGAGCATAATAATAAAAACAGTAGAACTGAAAGTAACGAGCGGGACGGACAACTTTGTTCAATGGGTAATGGTAATATTTTTATCCATGATTACAATAATTTGTACCATTGGACCTCTGGATTCCTGGGCTTAACTCAAAATTATGATTGGGTAAATAAACACACTTATTTGGAAAATGCCCTGAAATCGTGCAGAGACGACCAGAATGTTAATGACTGGTATTATATTGCAGCCTGTGCCCGGTATTATGCAACAACTTTTGACGTTGTATATAGTGACGCTATGTCTGATAGCAGTGACCCTTCCAACAATCAGTCAGGTACCGGTAACCTAAGACGACAGATTAAGAACTGGCTTTCCGGACTGAGTAACAATGGAACTTATGAAAAATGCGGTATGGTGATGATGGCGTATGTATGTACAGAGGAGAGAGATGGTTCCAATACCGTGGAACGACTGATTTGGAACAATAACTATAAGGCTCCGGTGCCACTTCATCATCCTGGCGGGCATTAATAGAATGATGTTTTACCTGACTTTGTTTTGTCAGCTATCCGGAATTGTATAACTTTGCGAACAAATAAGTGGATATGCTGAAAAAAGTCTATCATTTACTGTCGGAGGAAGATCGCCGTACCTGCCTGTGGGTGGGGCTGGCGTTCTTCCTCCGTGCTTTGTTGGATTTTGCCAGCATTGCGGCTCTGATTCCGGTGCTGGTTATTATATTAGGTGATGACCCCGATAAGGCCAAGGCGCTGCTGCTGTGTGGTGCTGTTCTGGCATTTATCATCTTCAAGAATGGTATATCGTTCCTGCTCACCCGGTACGAGAGTAAGTTCCTGCTGAAGCTGTACCGGCATTTCAGCCACAGCCTGTTCCGTAATTACTACCACCGGGGACTGCTGTTCTTCAAGGGACGCAGCATTGCCAAACTGGGCAGTGAGGTGAACTTTGTGTGCTATGCCTTTAGCCTGAATATCCTGCAGCCTATGATGACGCTGATGGGACAGGGCATGCTGATTGTCCTGATGGCGGGTGCACTGATCATCTGGTCACCGTTAGCGGGTGTCTTACTGGTGCTGGGGTTCATTCCTCTGGTGGTGTTCTACTCCCTGTTTATCCGTAAACGGGCACGTCGTTATGGCGAGGAGGAAATAGAGGCGCGAAGAGAACAGGCTAGAACTGTAATAGAAGCTTTTCGCGGCTATAATGAGCTGGAAATTAACAATGCCTACGATATGCTGGAAAAATCGTTCCTGAAAGGCCTGGATACGATTAATAACTGCCGTTTGCGCATGGAATTGGTGTACGCTGTACCGCCTATGCTGAGCGAGGCTGCCGTGGTGGTGGGCATTGCCATGCTGCTGATGTTTGGCGTGGGTGATTTGCGTATCATGAGTGGTGTGTTTGCCATTGCGGCCTTCCGCCTGATTCCGTGTGTGCGCGGTGTGATGGGGGCATGGACTACGATCCGTACCTATAGCCACTGCGTGGATATCATTGCCGATGGCATGAAGGAGAATACGGAAGGCAGGACGGAGTTGCCGCTGGTTCCGGTGTCTTTCCAGCAAGAGATCCGTGCCGAGGGTATTACCTTTGCTTATCCTGACGGTGAGGGCGAGGAGGTGATACGTGAGATGTCATTCTCTATCCGGAAAGGGGAGTGCATAGGTATCCGGGGTGCCAGCGGTTCAGGAAAGAGCACTTTATTTAATTTATTATTGGGATTCTTCCCGCTCAACGAGGGTAAAATCTGGATAGACGACTGTGAACTGACTCCTGAACGGCTCAGGGGTTGGCACCGGTTGATAGGCTATGTGCCTCAGGAGATCTTTATTGCTAAGGGGGACTTGGCGCATAATGTGGCACTGGGCTTTGATGAGGTGGATGAGAATCGCCTGATGGAGGCGCTGGAACAGGCTCAGCTGAAGGAGTGGGTGGACACGTTGCCACAAGGCATCCATACGGATCTGGGAGAATACGGCAACCGTCTTTCGGGTGGGCAGAAACAGCGTATCGGCATAGCCCGTGCCTTATATAAAAAGGCGGAGGTGCTGTTCTTTGACGAGGCTACCTCATCGCTGGACAACCGTACCGAGCAGGAGGTTACCGAGGCTATTCAGAACCTGTCCAACCGGGATATGAACCTGACCATCATCATCATCGCTCACCGCGACAGTTCTCTGGCGTGCTGCAGCCGTATGATTGAATTGTAATCTTTTCACCTATTTTATTACGGGGTTCTGCTTTTTATTTTCTATCTTTGCAAGATGAACCACAAGAACGTGTTGCGTTGGGCTGTCGGCATTCTTGCCACTCCTATAGTTTTGTTTGCCTTACTGACGGTACTGCTCTATCTGCCGCCAGTGCAGCAGTATGTGGTTCAGAAAGCAGCCGATGCGGCCACTGAGGCTTTAGGAATGAAGGCAAAGGTGGGCCGAGTGCGTATCACGCCTTTCTTTGATTTTTCCTTGCAGGATTTTTTGGCTACTCAAGGTTCCGACACTGTTCTTCAGGTAAAGGAACTGGTGGCCGATGTGCCTTTCCGTCCGCTGTTGGATGGTCAGGTGGATATCAATGGCCTGGAGCTGAAAGGGGCTAAGATGAATACCTTGCAACTGATTGAGTCGGTGAAGATTTCGGGTGCCCTGGATTATCTGGCGTTGGATAGCCGGAGCATATTCCTGAAGGAACAGCAGGTTAAGGTGCAGAAGGTGGACCTGAAGAAGGCTGACCTGCAGATCCTGCTGCGCGACTCGGTGCCTGAGGATACCACCAGCGAGCCGACCAACTGGAAGGTTGACTTGGAGAAGGTGAATCTGGATGATACCCGTCTGCAACTGCTGATGGACAGCATGGACATCCGTGTGGGTGTGGGACAGGGTAAGGTGCGCGATTTGCACATGGACCTGGCCGAAGGCTTGTATCAGGTGGATAAGGCTCAGTTGAGCCGCTCTTCCCTTGGCTTAGACTTGGTTCCCGGCACTCCTGCCGAGGGCTTTGATTACCAGCATATCGTATTGGATTCTCTGGAACTGGATGCCCAGTCCATCCTGAGTCATGGCTCCATCCTGTCGGCAAAGATCAACAAGGGTAGTATGACCGAGCGTTCGGGATTGAAACTGACATCGCTCTCTGGTCTGCTGAACATGGATGCCAGTTCCATGCATGCCAAGGAGTTGCAGCTCACCACCCCTTATTCCAGCGCCCTGCTGAATGCGGATGTGGACATGAGCGCCCTGGATGAGAAAAGGAACGATGGACAGATGAATGTGGCCTTGGATGCTGTATTGGGAAAACCGGATGTGCTGCTGGCTGTAGGCCCGGGTATGGCCAGGGAACTGAACGGTATGTATCCGGACCGCAACCTGACTGCCCGTCTGAATATGCAGGGCAATATGCAGCGCCTGGATCTGACTGATACTTACATGGAACTACAGAATGCTGTCCGTGCTAACCTGAGCGGTACCATTTTTGCTCCTACCAGTGATGAGAACCGGAAAGGTGAAATTAAGTTGGATGCCCAGACGCAGAACCTTGACTTCCTGCTGACTATGCTGAAAGTGAAGGATTTTGCCATTCCTCACGGTATGATAGCCCGGGGTAAGGCTACATTCCAGGGTTCACGTTACAGTTATGACGGCATTATACGCCAGGGCAAGGGTCTCTTGACCATGAATGGCGTTTATGATACGAAAAGTGAAAGCTACAATGCGGATCTGAAGGTGGACAGCCTGAACCTGCATGATTTCATGCCGAAGGATTCGCTGTATTATTTTGCCGGTAATGTAACGGCAAAGGGTAAGGGTACCGATATTTTCAGCGCCCGTACCGAGGCGGATATTCAGGCACAGATACGTCAGTTCCAGTATGGCCCTAATCATTTCGAGGGCATTGGGGCCGATCTGCAGCTCCAGAATCATCTGCTGACGGGTAATGTGAGCAGTGACAACCGGTATCTGGACCTGTTGGGTAGCATTGATGGCTATCTGGCCAAGGATACTGCCCGTGCCAAGCTGGATGTGGAGGTTACCAAACTGGATCTGAAGGAACTGAATGTGGCCCGTGACAGTATGGTGTGGTCCTTCCGTTTGGGTGCCGAGGCACAGACCAATGTGAAGGACTCGCTGCAGGCTTCAGCCTCACTGACCGGTGTTACCGTGGCTACCCGTAAGCGTACGTTTACTCCAAAGGATATGCATACGCAGTTGCTGGTGCATCCGGACTCGGTTTTCGCTCATGTGGATGCGGGTGATTTCTATCTGGATATCCAGACCGAGGAGGGTGTGGATACTCTGATGACCCGTGTGGATTCCCTGCAGCGCATCTTTACCCGCCAGTTTGCCGAGAAGCAGTTCCATCTGGACGAGGTGCAGAATGCCTGGCCAAGGGCTTGCATCAAACTGCACTCGGGTGTGGATAATCCGTTCAGCAACTACTTCGGTTACCTGGGTTATTCGTTCAAGCGGATGAACCTGCATTTCGATGTGTCTCCGGAGGAGGGCTTGGATGGCGATTTGGATATCTATAGCCTTCGGGTGGACAGCATCTTGCTGGATACGGTGCGTTTTGTGGCCGAGCAACAGGATTCCGTCTTGCGCTTTAACGGCCAGGTTCGTAACAACCGGCGAAATCCTCAGTTCGTATTTAATGCATTATATACCGGCCGTCTGATGACCGATGGTGCCATGGCCCGGTTGAATCTGTATGATGCCAAGAACGTGCAAGCCATCGACTTGGCAGCCCGTGCCCGCTTTGTGGAGAACGGCGTGCGGTTCACTTTCCATCCTGACCGTCCTGTACTGGCTTATCAGCCCTACAACCTGACTCCCGGTGGTTTTATCCAGTGGCATGACGATGGGCGACTGGAGGGTGACATGAGTATCCTGAACGATGACGGCATGGGTCTGGTGTTCAAGGGGGCTCCGCAGGAGGGAGAGAAGCAGCATCTGCAGTTGCAGTTCCGCAAAATAGACCTGGATCAGTTTACCAGTGTACTGCCTTACGTGCCCCGTATCTCGGGTATCATGGATGGTGAACTGACGGCCACCCAGCCGCTGGAAGGCAGACTCCGGGCAGACGGTATCCTTAAATTCCAGGATCTGGCCTACGAGAACAGCCCGATGGGAGAGACCGTGGAGGTGGCACTGACCATGGAGCCGGAGGAAGAGGATATTTACAACCTGGTGGGTACCCTGCGCCGCAACGGACAGTTTGTGACCACTATGGGCGGTGATTACAATACCGCTACCGGCGAGATGGATTTGGAGACCATCCTGTACCGTTTCCCTGCCGATATGGTGAACGGTTTCATTCCGGATCACGTAGTGGGCATGAGGGGTATCATGGAGGGCCGTTTCCATCTGGAGGGCAACACGGCATCGCCTCTCATCAACGGTACACTG
>JAZQPA010000089.1:0-2653 GCA_045628125.1 Bacteroidaceae bacterium | reverse complement strand
CCATCCTACCGCATCTGTCACGATGTAGTAGGCCTGGAAAAAGTGGCCGCGGTACAAATAAGGTACAAAAAATGAGCTAAAATGTACTAGAATCAGCTATTTACTTTCTAATGCAGAAAAATATGGCAAAAATATAAGGCGCTCTTAATGAACGCCTTATTAGTATTTTGTGGTATTTTATGGTACTTGTTGATAATCAATCACTTACCGATGCAGAAATGCTTGAATATATTCCCCAGTACTTCATCTGATGTGATCTGGCCACCAGTTACTTCGGCCAGATGGAAGAGGACTTCACGTAAATCCTGACTGACTAAATCGCCACTGAGCCCCATCTGCATGGCATCCTGCACACGGTTCATGGATTCAAGAGCCAGGGACAGAGCCTGAAGATGACGGGCATTGGTGATGAGCACCTCACTCTCACTGGCTTTGCCCTCCATGGATGAAACCAGAAGGTTTTCTATCTGATCAATTCCTGTGTTGTGCTTAGCACTGATGCAAAGGCCTTCAGTACTGTTGCTGATGTCGCTCTTGTTCTGAATGTGAATCAAGGTCTTACCCAGACAATGGTGCTCAATTTTCTGCAATTCTTTTTCCGTTAGCGTGCAATCCGGAGCAGTGACCAGCAGAACGATATCTGCACGATCAATCATCTGGTAGCTACGTTCTATACCTAAAGCCTCAATCTGGTCGGTTGTCTCACGGATACCGGCAGTATCAATGAAGCGGAACAGAATACCACCCAGAGAGATGGTGTCCTCGATGGTATCGCGTGTGGTTCCATGTATATCACTGACAATGGCACGCTCTTCGTGCAGAAGCGCATTCAGTAGGGTACTCTTGCCTGCATTGGTAGGGCCGATAATGGCCACAGGCACACCGTTCTTAAGCGCATTTCCTGTATGGAAACTATTGACCAACCGTGAGATATGTGCCGAAATGGTGCTGCAAAGCTGATTCAGTTCGGTACGGTCGGCAAACTCCAGTTCCTCGTGATCGCCAAAATCCAATTCCAGCTCGAGTAGGGAAGTGATGTGCAACAACTGCTCGCGAAGCTGGTTCAGTTCCCGACCGATGCCACCTCTCATCTGGCTCATGGCAATACGGTGGCTGGCCGCACTGTTGCTGGCAATGACATCGGCCACTGCCTCGGCCTGACTCAAATCCATCTTACCGTTCAGGAATGCCCGTTGCGTGTACTCACCGGGACGAGCCATACGGCAACCGTTCTGCAACAGCAACTGCATGACTTGCTGCAGAATATAAGCGGATCCGTGACAGGATATTTCGGCACTGTCCTCGCCAGTGAAGCTGTTGGGGGAGCGGAAAATGGTCACCAGGACTTCATCGATTATACCATTCTCATTATCCACAATATGCCCGAAGACAGCCTCATGATTCCGTCGCTCAGCCAAAGGCTTGCGGCCCATGGGACGGAAAATGCGGTTCAGACAGTCGAAGGTTTGGCTGCCCGAAATACGGATAATGCCCAAGGCTCCTCCAGGGGCAGTGGCTATTGCGCAAATGGTATCTTCGGTATACATGTTTCTATGTTTTGAGTTGCAAAATTATCAAAAAAAACACAAATGCGCAGAGAAATTGAGCAGAATTGTGTAAATTTGCCTATCAAACCAAAAGTGAACAGCATGAAGAAAAACGTCATCTGCCTGTTGGCACTGTCATTGACGCTTAACGGATACGCGCAAAAAAAGAAAAAAGCGGCTCCTGCAAAGCCTACTACTGAACAGCAAATCGAGAAAGCTCAGACCGCTATTACCGAATACCGGTTCAGTGAGGCTGTGGATTTGCTGGAAGAGGTAGAAGCTGCCCTGAGCAAGAAAAAACAGAGTACGGCCGAGGTGGAGGACTTGCTGGATAAGGCGGAATTCGGATTGCGTATGCTGAGAGGAACCGACCAGATTCAGGTGGTGGATACCTTTGTGGTGGATAAGGCTAATTTCCTGCAAGCCTATAAGTTGAGTGAGGAAACCGGCAAGTTGGATTACTTTGCTAATTTCTTTAAATCGAATGGTGAGGGTACGCTGTTCCAGAACGAATTGGGCAACAGAGTGTACTTCAGTAAACCGACTGGAGAAAGCCAGAAAATCTTTGCCAGTGACCTTTTGGCAGGAAATCAGTGGGGAGAGCATCAGGAACTGCAAGGTATAGGTGATGACCACACATCTGAGGATTATCCGTTTGTGACCAGTGACGGTTCCACCCTATATTTCGCTTCAAAGGGAGCCGACAATGGTTTGGGCGGTTACGATATTTATGTGACCCGAATCGGTAATGCCAGCAGCCGCTATCTGCGCCCTGAGAACTTAGGAATGCCTTACAACTCTCCATATAATGATTATATGTACGTGCTGGATGAACTGCACAACTTAGGTTGGTTTGCCAGCGACCGTTTCCAACCCGAAGGTAAGGTTTGTCTGTATGTGTTCATCCCGAACGAGAGCCGTAATCCGTTTGATATGGATGATGACGATGAAGAACTGATTCGTCATGGTGCTTTGCTGGATCAGATCAAGACCACACAGACCGATGCAGAGGCTCTGGCGGTAGCTAAACGTGAGCTTCAGGCAGCCATAGAGTATAAGCCGGTGGAAAAGAAGGTGAAGGATTTTGAACTGGTGATTGATGATGC
>JAZQPA010000088.1:0-3939 GCA_045628125.1 Bacteroidaceae bacterium | reverse complement strand
CTAAATGGCTGAAAGATGCTGTAGTATATCAGATCTACCCATCTTCGTTCATGGACACCAACGGCGACGGATACGGCGACCTGGAGGGAATCATCTCTAAGCTGGATTATGTAAAGTCCATCGGCGTGAACTGCATCTGGCTGAACCCTGTATACGTATCAGGTTGGACCGATGGCGGTTACGACATCATCGATTTCTATAAGGTGGACAAGCGTTTCGGAACCAACGACGACCTGGTTCGCCTGTTTGACGAGTGCCACAAGCGCGGAATCCGTGTGCTGATGGACTTGGTAGCCGGTCACTCCAGCGATCAGAGCGAATGGTTCAAGCAGAGTATGGAGGCCAGCAACCAGCGCTACAGCGACTACTACATCTGGTTGGACGAGGAGCCATCAGAGGCTCATGAGAACCTGTTCGGTGCACAGGCCGGTATGGCCAACAATCCATACGTACTGGCTAATGCTCCACGCGGCAAGTATTTCGTAAAGAACTATTACCCTACCCAGCCAGCCTTGAACTACGGTTATGCCAATCCTGATCCAAGCATGCCATGGCAGCAGGGACTGGATGCACCTGGACCTAAGGCTGTTCGCCAGGAGTTGCGCAACATCCTGGAGTTCTGGTTCCAGAAGGGTGCCGACGGTTTCCGTGTGGATATGGCAGCATCACTGGTTAAACACGACCCAGACAAGAAGGCTACCATCAGCATCTGGCAGGATATGCGTAAGTGGCTGGATGCCAACTATCCGGAGAAGATTCTGGTAGCAGAGTGGGCCAATGCACAGCAGTCCATCATCGGTGCTAAGTTCAACATCGACTTCTTCTTCCCTATGTCGGGCATCGATGCAGCTTACAGTACCCTGTTCTTCGACAAGAACACCCCTGCAGCCGCTACCCATAAGGCAGGTGAGCCTCACTGCTACTTCGATTTGGCAGGCGACGGTACCAACAAGTACTTCGTGGATATGTTCACTCCTGATTATAAGCGTGTAAAGGGTCAGGGTTACCTGGCTATCCCTACAGCCAACCACGACTTCCAGCGTCCTAACATCGGTACCCGTAACACCATGGACCAGATGAAGGTGTACATGACCTTCTTCCTGACCATGCCGGGTGTGCCATTCATTTATTATGGTGACGAGATTGGAATGAAGTACCAGGTGGATGCACAGCCTAAGGAAGGTTCTGGCGTTCGTGCCGGCAGCCGTACCCCAATGCAGTGGACCAACGGTGTGAACGCAGGTTTCAGTACCGCTCCTGCCGAGAAGCTGTACTTCCCAGTAGATACCGATGGCAATACCCTGACTGTTGAGTCACAGGAGAATGATCCTAACTCACTGCTGAACTATGTACGCAACCTGTTGACCCTGCGTCACAACACCCCAGCCCTGAACAACGATGGCGATTGGGAAATGGTTAGCGAGACCGGTGCTTATCCTATGATTTACAAGCGTACCGATGGCAAGGAGAACTACTATGTAGCCCTGAACCCATCAGGCAAGGCAGTTACCGCAGTGGTTCCTACCAAGGGCACCGCAGCTGAGCTGGTGGTAGGTGATGCCAAGAAGGTACAGTACAAGCCAGGTAAGGTAACCGATAAGATTACCATGAAGGGTGTTACCGCTGCTGTCTTCAAGGTAAAGTAACCCCGTTCTCATTCAGTACGGAATGAGGGTCACATCCATCATAGAGAATACAAGCCGCACAGGCTTACCCGTAGAGCATGGCCTTAGCCTCTTCATCCGCAAGGATGATGGGCTTAAGGTCATGTTTGATATGGGGCAGAGTGCCCTGTTCAGCAGAAATGCCCAAGCACTGGGACTGGACATTGCCGGTGTGGATATGGCGGTGGTGTCGCATGGCCACTATGATCATGGAGGAGGATTGGCCACATTCCTGGAGCAAAACAACCGGGCCCCGGTGTTCATACATCGCGATGCCTTCCAGCCCCACTATTCCCTGCGCGACACCGGATTAAGATACATCGGACTGGACCCGTTGCTGCAGAACCATGAAAGACTGGTGCTGTGCGACCAGGTAACCACTCCGGCTCCCGGCATGACACTCTTTGCCCAGGTACAGGGCGACTGCTGCAATCCTGCGGGCAACCGTCTGCTGTTCGGTCCTGCCGAAGACCAGAACGACACCTTCTGTCATGAGCAAAGTCTGGTGATAGAGGAAAAGGACAAGACCGTGCTTTTTGCCGGTTGTGCCCATCGGGGCATTGTGAACATTCTCCGCAAGGCCGTGGAAGTGACCGGAAAAACACCCACCCACGTATTGGCAGGCATGCATCTGGTCAAGAGCGGCCTTTCAGAACCCGAAGAAGACCGATTCATCGCCTCACTGGCCTCGCAACTGATGCAGTATCCGGATACCCTGTTCTACACCATGCACTGCACCGGTCAGGAACAGTTCCTGAAACTCAAATCCATCATGGGCCCACAGATAAAATACCTGGCCTGTGGGGAACATCTGGAGATATAATCCATCCACAAGCCAGGCAGTTACACCTTAATTTATAAAGAAATGATCAATACTTATCTGTTGTCGTCCAGCGCTGATGCAGCAGATGAGCAGCCATCTTTGGCTGACGGTCGCGGGTAAACACGCCCTTCTGGTTGATGCTGTTGGCACGGATCAGTCCCTGTCCGGTCTGGAAATCAGCAAAGTTCCATACCTGCATACCGGCCACGAAGTTGCGGGTGTTAGCCTGATTCAGGTACATTTCCAGCATCTTGCACTGGAACTCCTCCGAGAAGGCCAGGGCATCGGCCGAATGGAAACCGGCATTGGTGTCGGCACCGAACTCGGTAATAATAATAGGCTTGTTGTACTTGCCGTGCAACTGATCCATCTCACCCACAAACACCTGAGCCGATTTCTCAAAGTCGCCCATGAAGGCATACCAGCCGTAGTAGCGGTTCAGACACATCACATCACCCACCTGCATCCAGCTCTCAGGAGTACCGCTCATGGCTACGAAAGTGGCCAGACGGGTTGGGTCCTTGGCCTTGGCTATCTGCACCAGTTCACCCAGACACTCGATGGCTATCTCGTTCTCGGTCTTTCCGCCCTGAACAGCCGAAATGGCCATTCCGGCCATACCGCTCTGTCCTACTCCCTTGAAGGTTGGCTCGTTAGCCACACTCCACATGATGACAGAAGGATGGTTCTTGTCGCGGTTGATCATCTCTTCCAGGCAGTAGCGGCACTGCTCCTGACGGGCCTTCACATTCTCGTCGCCATCGTGGAACAGCAGGCCCACGCTTGGTATCTCATCAATGACCAGGAAGCCCATGCGATCGGCTATGTCGTATACGTTATCGTCATAAGGATAATGGGAGGTGCGGAAACTGTTGGCACCAATCCATTTCATCAACTCATAGTCGCGCACGGTGACAGGCAGAGCAGCTCCACGGCCGAAGATGATGAAGTCCTCGTGCTTGCCGAATCCCTTCATCTTGACAGCCTTTCCATTGACCAGTACCTCGTTGGCATTCATGCTGACGGTGCGCACGCCGGTCTGCAGCGCGTAACTGTCCAGCACCTTGCTTCCAGCGGTCATTTCCACCTGTACATCATACAGGTAAGGTTTGCCTACCTCCCACAGGTGCACGCCCGGAATCTCCACCTTGGCATCAGCAGTGTTTCCGGTAAACTTGAAGTTGGCGGTAAACGTACGTCCCTCCTTATCGGTCACGGTCAATTTGCCGCCCTGGGCAGTACCACTCTTCTGTACCTTGGTCTGGATGAAACCGGTGGTTCCCTGATAACCGGTGGTGCAAGTCACATCGGTAATGCTGGCGGTACGAGGAACGGTATAGAGCACCACATTGCGGTGAATGCCGCTGTAAGGGAAGAAGTCGTAGTTGGATGCGGGAATGTTGCTCATCATGCTGGCACCACCTAAATTACCGGTTGGAATGCGGGTCGGTT
>JAZQPA010000087.1:0-6628 GCA_045628125.1 Bacteroidaceae bacterium | reverse complement strand
ATGACCCGGATACATCTTCTCAATGCCGTATTTCTCCAAGAAGTAACTCATCTTCTGACAAGTAGTAATCTGGGTGGTAAGGTTGGTAGTGATGAGCAGGTTGCCCGAACCGAACGAATCGCCGCTGAAGCCGTAGTGCTTGTCCTTATCCAGGAAGGCACATGAACCCGGAGTATGGCCCGGAGTAAAAATCACCTCTATCTCACGGCCGCCCAGGTCGAAGATCTGACCGTCGGTCAGGTACAGTTTCTTGCCGGGATAACCCTTCATGAACATCGGTGCATTCACCTCATCAGCCGCATTGATCCAAATCTCTGCCCAGTCGTTGATGGCATCGCCGGTATGATCAGGATGCACATGGGTGGCAATCAGGGTAACAGGCATCTTCACGATATCCTCCACAATCTTCTTCAGACCAGGGATGTGTGTACCTGCATCCAGCAGGATGGCACTCTGGGTACCCTTGATCAGGTAGATGGTCTCGTTGGCCATCAGGTGACCGTTGCCCTCCCAGGTGTTCTCGTCAATCTGACGGATTACCACATCATCGTTCTTGAACACCTCCTTCTCCTTATAGGTAGGCCCAGCCTGGTTTACCAGATTCATGCCCTCAATCTCCTCTACGGCATCAGCATTGTTGGCCAGAGCCACACCCCACATCTTGTCGGGCATCACCATAGCCACGCCAGCCATGCCCAAACTCTTGATAAATGTACGTCTTTTCATGGTTTTAATGATTTGTTTCGGCAAATATACGCATTATTGAATAAAAAAGAAATCTCAGCCAAGTTTTTTCCTTGGCTTGAGATTTCAAATTACCTATATAAAAACTAACACGGCATAATTAATTCCAACCCTTGTTCTGCTCCATTGGCGCACCCGAGTTCAGGTTGATTACAGTCAATGGAATTGGGAATAGGTTCCATTCCGGTGCAGGCATTGGCAAACCAAAGTCGTTCACATACATGGTGTACTTGCCCAACTGGTACTTCATATCCTCGTTCATGCCATTGGTACTGCCCAGGCGCAACAGGGTTGGCCAGCGATGCTCCTCGTATGCCAACTCACGGCAACGCTCGTCCAGAATATCACGCATGGTGACAGAGCTGTACAGATAAGAAGCCTTGGCACGCAGACGAACGGTGTTCAGCGCCTTGGTAGCTTTCTCATTGTCACCGGCACGCATATAAGCCTCAGCCAGCAGCAGGTAAGTCTCAGCAGAACGGGCAATATAGTTGTCACGGCCATACTGGTAAGCAAAGTTCTGTCCACCCATGGTGTGGTGTACATCCCATCCCCAACCGTCCTGCATGGCAATCTTACAAGACACACGCATCAAACGTGAAGGAATATTCAGCCACTCTTTCTTACAGATTTCGCCATAATGCTTTGAGGTTTTCTCCAAAACGATAGGGTTGCAGCGTACAATCTGCGAGTTACGCATATCATCGTCAAACTGACCTTCCCAAACCACCTCATCAGAGTAATCGGTAGTACCTACCAATCCCCATGAGGTACCACCCAGATAGGCACTGGTGTTACCGCCATAGTACTTCTGGGTATCGATGTTTGGATTATCGTGCCAAGGACCGGCAGAACCCTCGTTAGCCTCAGCAGTATTCCAAATCAGGTCACGGTACACGCATCCCACGGTGATACCGTTCATGTTATATGTACCGCCATTCACCGAAGCATTGTCATAATCGGCATTCTGGGCAGCCATCAGGCTCTCGGTATTACCGGCACTGTAGTCATAGTTGCCCATCTGGAACAAGTCATAATATACATTGCCCTCAGGCTGATAGTTGGCCACACCCAGGAAACCAGTACTGCCGCCATCCGAAGGATTAGCACGCACACCAAAGCGCTCGGTCATCAGCGGATGAGCAGCCACCACCTTCTCTGCCACCTCGGCAGCACGGGTAAAGAAAGAGTTGTCGCCCTTCTCCACACCCTGAGCCAGGTAAGCTTCGGCCAGGAAGTGATTGACAATACCCTTCGAGGCACGGCCATCCTGCTTAGGATATTCAGGCAGGCCCTTCTCTGCTGCCTCCAGATCGGCAATGGCAAATGCGTAAGTCTGCTCGCGTGTAGAACGCTCGTAGTCAAACTTCAGCTGGTCGCTGTACTCCTCGACGATAGGCACACCTCCAAAGCACTCGCCCAGGCGAAGGTAAGCCCAACCGCGGAAGAAACGGGCCTGTGCAATGGCATAATCCTTATCGACAGGATCGGCCCAATCCACCAGTTCCGCACCATACATCACCATGTTGGCATAGGAAGCCAGCTGATACAGTTCGTTCCACAAGGTATTAAAATCACCGGTGTTGGAATTCAAGTTCTGGAAATTGGAGAACGAACCCGAAGCCATGGCAGGATCGCCAAATCCGCTGTCGATACAGTCGGTTCCGTTACCGCCCAGGATGTTAGCTGCTGCTGAACCTTCCATGTACAGGTTGTGCCAGCCGAACATATAGTCGAATGCGATGTAGGCACGAGCCAGAGCGGCATCCACCTGACTGCTCTTCTCGAATGCTGTCTCTACGGTATAGATGGTCTTTGGGTGCTCCTCCAAGAACTCATCGTCGTTGCAGGAAACCAGCGCTGCAGAGGCCAGCATACCTGCCAAAAGATAGTTATATGATTTCATATCTGTTGTCTAATTTAGAATCTAACATTTAAACCCAAGGTGTAAGTACGAGCCAGCTGTGAGGCACGGCTGCTGCGAACTTCAGGATCACTGAACTCCCAGTCAGGAGCGATGAAGAACAGGTTGGAACCTGATACATATGCCTGAAGGCTATTGATGCCCACCTTTTTCATCCAGTTGCCCTTGAAGTTGTACGACAGGTTCACATCCTGCAGACGTACAAAACCGTACTTCTGGATACCGGTAAACTTAGACAGGTCGGCTGTAGCGCCCACGTGCTTCATATCGCGGTTTGCTTCTGTCCAGAACGGATGATTCTCAGCATTCAGGTAAGCCATGTTCTCGTAAGAAACAAAGGCATTGTTGTTGCGAGCCACACCGTATTTGCCACCGCTGAAAGTGCCTGAGAACAGGAAGTACAGCGAGAAGTTCTTCCAGGTGATAGTATTGCCCATGTTCAGCAGGAAGGATGGTGTGTTGAAACCCAGGATGACACGGTCGTTAGGAGTGATTACACCATCACCGTCATGATCCACATACATTGGGTCGCCAGGATTTCCACCGTTTGCCTGCAGATACTGGGTGTCCTCTACCTGAGCCACACGGTCATACTCATAGCCATAGATAGCGCCCAAAGAGCGGTTCAGGAACAGCTCGTTGGTAATATCGTCATTGCCGTCACCGTACAGCTCTTTCAGGATAGAACGGCTCAGAGTGAACTGGAAGTTGGTTGACCAAGAGAAATCCTTCTTGCGGATGTTCATGGTACGCAAGGTAGCCTCAATACCCCAGTTGTTGATCTTACCCATGGTACTCTGCTGGGTGCTCATACCCGAACCCATTACAGGGATGGTACGGTTGAAAATCTGATCGGTAGTGTTAGCGGTATAAGCATCCAACTCAAAGTGGATGCGTCCGTCCTTCAGCAAGTCGGTTTCCAAACCAAAGTTCCATGAGGTGGTAGTTTCCCAACCCAGCATAGGGTTACCAAGAATCTTCATCGACTGACCGAAGATTACCTCATTGCCAAAGTATGCGGTATAACCGCCAGCCATACCGACGTTCATCTGTGACAGTGTCTGGTAAGGCTGCAAGCTCTGGTTACCGTTCTTACCCCAAGAAGCCTTAATCTTGGTATTTGTTGCCCATGGCAGTGCCTTCTGGAAGAAACTCTCGTTAGAGATTGACCAAGCCACACCTACAGCAGGGAAGGTACCCCACTTCTTGTCACGTCCGAAAACCGAAGAACCGTCACGACGGATAGAGGCATTGAAATGATAGGTATCCTTATAAGAGTAGTTTACACGACCCAGATAACCTACATTGTTGTGCAGGGTGTAGGTAATGTTGTCTACCTTTTGGGTCTTGGCATTGTTCAAGCCATAGAAGCCCAATGTAGTATTACCCAAACCGGCAAAGTCCAAACCCGACTCCTGACTGCCGTCTACCTTGTTAGAGTCGCGGGTGTAAACAGCGGTAACGCTCAGGAAATGCTGACCGAAATCCTTGGTATAAGTAAGGATGTGGTCCATGACAAACGAGGTGTTCTTGGTATTGTTAATGTAACCGTTGGCCTGCGACAAGTGCTTGTCAAAGTTTTCAGCTGTATACTCCTCACCCATGCCGATATAATACTGCTCGTGATAGAAACGGCGGGTCAGGTTCTGGCGAACATTATATGAACCGGTCATCTTATAGCTCAAGCCCTCGATACCAGGGATGCGGATTTCAACCTCACCACCCAAATCAATGTTGTTGCTACGGCTCTGGGCATCTACGCCACCGTTCACCTGCCACATAGGGTTAACGTCATCGGCTGTATGCTCGGTAATGAATCGGCGCAGGGTGACACCATCCTCCAGGTAAGGCTCACCCCAAGGAGAGAAATAACGTGAAGTATAAGGACGAACACCATCCATCTTCATGGTGGCATAGTTGAAGTTCATACCCAACTTGATGTACTTGTTGACCTTGGTATTGAAACGTCCGTTCACGGTGTTACGGATAAACTTGTTACCCTTGATAAAGTTGTCGTTATCCGAGATAGAACCACCGAACGAATAATCCATATTCTCGGTAGCACCCGAGATGTTCAGCGAATAGTTCTGGCGAACACCAGTCTGTGAGTAATAGTCAATCCAGTCTGTCTCCTCACCCTTCTCATAGTTAGCCTTCTCCAGATAGGTCATCCAGTTGGTAGAACCCTCTGGCAAACCCTGGCGGGCATTGATCAGTTCGATATAGCCCTTACCGTCGCGCAGCGGAGTCTTATAAGCAGCCTCGGACAGTGCCACAGAAGAACGGAAATTAATCATTGGCTTACCCATGGCACCCTTCTTGGTGGTGATCATGATAACACCGTTGGCTGCCTGAGAACCATAAGCTGCCAGAGAGGTGGCATCCTTCAGAACCGACATAGATTCTACAATATTAGGATCGATATCATTCATGGTACCCTTGAAGATAACGCCATTCACCACAATCAGTGGCATGGAAAGGCTGGCATCCTTAGCAGCATCTACCGACTTGGCACCACGGATGGTGATGTTGGCAGCCGAACCTGCCACACCGCTCTGGCTCATGTTCAAACCAGGAATCATACCGCGAAGCATGTCGGTAGGACTGGTTGGAGCCAAATTGGCTACAGGGCTGTCCGATACGTTCATGGTAGCCACAGAACCGGTAAAGTTTTTACGCTTGGTTACACCGTAACCTACTACCACAACCTCCTCCAAGGCTTCAGAATCCTCGGCCAGAGTAATCTTCATGTCCTTGGCAGCAGGTACTGTCTGAGGTACATAACCGATGTAGGTGACATTCAGTTCTGCACCCACTTTCTTCACTGACAATGCAAAGTTACCGTCAAAATCGGTGACTGTACCGTTGGTGGTTCCCACCTCCAGCACATTGGCACCAATAATAGGCTCACCATTTGCATCTACAACCACACCTTTGACAGCTACTTGAGCCATCAGGGTTGCCACTGAACACACCAAGAGCAGCATCAACATGGCCACTCTCTGTTTCAGCAGATGAAATTCTTGTTTCATTCTATTAGTTTTTAAGAGTTAATAATTTATTTGTTTTCCTTTTCAATAATCTTCCACGAGTTGCGGGATGGCAAATCCGGCATGCTGTCGGTCAGGCAAATCTGGCATTTCACCACCGAAGCCAGTTCCTCGACTGTAGCAAACTGTGTCTGCCGGCTGTTCCGGGGCACATACAGCACACTGATGCTAATGCCGTTCTGCTGGTAGCTGTTTACGAAGTGCTGCACATAGGAAAGGTACGCGCTGCGATAAAGGGAGTCCTTGGCGTACCGGGTGTCCATCCAATCTGGGACTTGCGGCAAGTAGGCGCTGTATGTCATGTCTGCTGCATCACCCCTCTTTTTCAAGGTTGGAACAATGCTGTCTTTATCTGTCTGGAAATTAAAATCGCGCATTTCGAAATCTGCCACCGTAAGGTGGTAAGCGTGATGAGGCAAAATACACATTTCCTTCTTTATGGCGGATTCAGAGGAAGCGTTTCCGCTTCCCTGATCCTCCACCTGCGTCGCGCAGGCCACTATAACCATAAAAACCAAAAAATAATGTATGCTAAAACCAAATCTATGTCTCATGTCTTTCGTATTAAATCCGATTGTAATTTTTCGCAAAGGTAGGCGCATTTAAAGAGGAGAACAATAGGTGGTAACAACCCCTATGAATGGATATAGTAAAGTATTAGTTTATGTATTCATCTTATTTTTATCGTTTTACGATTTTCAAATAGTAAGTCTTTTATATCGATATGCAGGGGTATTGTTAAGTGTGGGTAAGATGCCAAATTCCAACAGACACAGCAAACCGGCCTCCGGCTGCAGATGTCTAGCACACTTACTTATAGTTAGTATTAATTGTCTTGTTTTCAACAAGATAAAATCCATTTATATTACCTTTTGCCTGTTTGACCTTATTTATAGGATTATTCTTTTCC
>JAZQPA010000086.1:0-34282 GCA_045628125.1 Bacteroidaceae bacterium | reverse complement strand
ATACCTTATTTTAAAGTATGTGCTGCAAATGGATTTCAAGGAGAAGTCCCCAGCTGCTTACCGGCACAAAGAGTGCATCATCCTATACCTTATTAATATACCCATCCTATCAGCTATGCTGCTTTTGTTCAACAGCTGGTATCAGGGGCATCCCATCGAATGGGGGGCGCTGAAGTTTTATATGTTGAGCGTTACCTGCATTTCATCAGTATTATATATTGGCTCATTTCTGCGCATCCGCAATCAGGTACTGAAAGATGAGTTGGATGATATTAAGGCCATCAATGCTCTTTTGGAGGAAAGACAGCAAAAATGGGAAAGGGAGGCAGAAGAGGATGTACCACAACCTTCCAGCACCGAAAAGTGTACCTTTACCGGACAATACAACAATGCCACACTGGAAGTACAACCAGAGGACATTGTGTATGTGGAATCCATGGCCAACTATGCAGACATCTGCTATCTGGAAAATGGGGAGTTGCGCCATAAGACCCTGAGATTAACGCTGAAGGTGATTAAAGAGACTTTGGAAGGTCATGATTTTCTGGTACAGTGCCACCGTGCATTCCTAGTGAACTTGAACTTTGTGGTCAGCCTTTCCAAAGAGAGTACCGGATATACACTTCATATTTTCGGCACCGAGAAAAACATCCCTGTGAGCCGTTCCAACACACCACTCATCAAGGAAAAACTGCAGAAATAACCACTCATCCCTATCGGCACTCCATTTGTCCCTATAGTTGGGCGGTTTATCCCTAACTATAGCAAATCACTCATTTACAATTTACCTTTGCAAACGAAAGATTAACCCAATAAAGCAAAAGAAAATGAAAAAGATGATTCTTGCATGCCTTTGCATGCTGTTGTGCACCTCTACGATATCAGCGCAGAAGTTGACCATTACCGTCAGGAATATCACAGAACATGCAGGCACAATCAGAATTGGTGTTTACGATGAACAGAACTACATGAAAACCACAACTGCCAGCGCAGAAGTAAAAGCCAATGCCAATGAAGTAACAGCAACCGTAACACTACCCCATTCTGGGAAATATGCCGTTGCCATTTTCCAGGACAAGAACGGTAATGAGAAGCTTGACACCAATTTTATGGGTATACCTAATGAACCATTTGGTTTCAGCAATATCAAGAGCTACCCTATGGGAACACCCAAGTTCAAGAATGCGGCATTGGATATAGATAAGGACATGAAACTTGTCATTCCACTCTATGACAGTCCGTTTTGATACCTGAGATTTCATGGACATCTTTGAAACAGAATATGAAGATGTCCTTTTTTTACTACTCTGACTGTAGAATAGTTTGTACATTTGCATTAAAAACAAAGACTTTGAAATCTCAAATGTATTCAACAATGAAAAAGATCAGTTTTTATCTGTCTCTATTCCTTTTCCTGTTCCTGGCTGCTGCTTGCCGCAACACCCCAGAAAGCATAAAGGCATTACCATCGCAATACGTCACCTTGGATGACAGTATCAAGATACATTATAAGAGTTGGGGTGAAGGACCTAAAACCATGCTCTTTGTGCATGGATTTGGCTGTGACATGAATACATGGGAAGCGCAGTTCGATGCTTTCCGTGATGTGCAGGATTTGCGCTTGCTTTTCATAGACCTTCCGGGTTATGGTCAGAGCGACAAACCGCATGTGGATTACACACTCAGTTTCTTCTGCCGTGCCCTGACGGCGGTACTCGATGAAGTGAAGTGCAACTACACCTTTCTGGTAGGACACAGTTTGGGCACACCTGTCTGCCGACAGGCCTTGTTTGAGAATCCATCACGCATTGCTGGCATCTGTGACATTGATGGCGTGTATTGCCTTTATCCCAAGCTGTCTGAGGACCCAACTCCTGAAGAACTGGCAGCTGCAAAGGAATACGAACAGGCAGTTCAAGGATTTGCCTCCTCATTTGATGGCGAGACCTGCAAAGACAATATCACCGGATTTGTACAGTCGCTTGCAGGTCCTGACACTCCAGCTGCCATTACCGATTACGCCATGAGCTGCATGCCCCAGACTCCGGAATATGTAGCATCAAGCACCATGCACAACCTCATTGACCGTCAGTGGTGGAACGGGTTCCCTCTGCCTTTCTATACCGAAGTAATCTGCACCCAAAACAGCGGATTGGAGCCTGACAATAAAGAACAGATGCAGGCTCTCTATCCTTCTATGGAATATACAGAACTGGAAACTTGCGGACATTTCATCCAGATGGAGCAACCGGAAGTGGTGAACCAAAGTCTGCTCCGACTCATGGAGACTTCCATCAAGAACAGTTTGGAATGTTATGAGTTTGGCATCAAGGAGTTAGAGCAGAATTATGCCGGTTTTCCTTGGATTGTTACCGAGGAAAAGCGTCCGGAATACGAACAAGTCAAAAAGGAATACAGCGACAGCATCAGCATGGGTGTGATGTATGGTCCTTATGGTGTAGCAGAGATGTGCTGCTACATGCAGGACTTCCACTTGGGCTGTTCATTCAAGATGTGGTCATACCGCTTCCCAATGAAGTGGCCAAACTACAAGCAGGAAATGAAGGAGTATGACCCTAAGCCTGTAGCACAGAAACTGGATGACCAGACTTTCCTGCTCCGTTTTCCAACCTGCATGGGCGATGATGCCTACGTAAAATGGAGTTGGGATGCCGTGGAACAATACCGTAAGTCGGGTTGCGAGAACCTGATTGTGGATATCCGAGGCAATGGTGGAGGAGCCGATTGGCAATACTACCCTATTCTGCAGATTCTGTATAAGCAACCGGGCAAAACACACGGCGTGATGATGAAAAATACACAGGACAACCGCGACCGATGGAAGCCATGGGCAGAAGGTAATGAAGAACTGATGGCACTGCTGGACAGTGCTACTGCACATGCAGCAGACACCTGGTTTGCCATTACTGACGAAGAAGAAGAGCATGTAATGGATAAGGTAGATGCCCGTCGTCCAAAGAAAGCAGCCATCATCATTGACCGTGGTGTGGGAAGCAGCGGAGAGCAATTGCTGCTGGATTTACGTGCTGTAGCTCCAGATGTGAAATTCTACGGCCGTGACAATTCATTAGGATGCATTGACATTTCGAATGTGGTCACAGTAAACCTGCCTCATGTACCAAACACTATCCACATTCCTACCACTGTCAGTATGCGAGTGCTGAAGGGCGAACAACTCATCGATGGCAAGGGTATAGAACCTGATGTGCGCATGGATCTGCCTCTCCCCGAGACACTTACCGACAATGTGGATGAATGGGTGCTCTGGGTGGCTAATGACCTGAAAAAGTAATTCGACAGAAGCAACCAGCTACATAGGCAAAATAATGGCAATCGAACTGCATCCTAAACAGGAACTTGCAACAAGGCCAAATTTCTAAAAGGGATATATTACAATGAAACGGATATTTTACTTAGATAATCTAAAGGTATTACTAACGGTTTTGGTCATTTTCCACCATGCCGGACAAGCGTATGGCGATGGAGGGGATTGGGCCTATTCTCCTAGCAATCCTGCCGAGATAATGCCATGGATATGGCATTTCTTCGCAGTCAATGCCGCTTTCTTCATGGGATTATTCTTCCTAATCTCTGGCTATTTTGTACCAGTAAGCTACGATAATCAAGGGGCTAAAACATTTATACAAAAGAAGCTCATGCATCTGGGCATCCCACTTCTTTTGATAGGTGGATTGATCTCCTGCTTGTCGGGAAAATTTGAGATTGCCCACATGTGGTATGTAGAAAGTCTGTTGGTGTTCTGCCTTATTTATGCCTTAATCAGGCAGTTTGTCAAGCCGATCAAGGAAGATTGCAGTTCAAAGCCTACAATCGTTGGCATGCTCATACTTGGCACGATAATGGGTGTTGGCAGTCATTTCATACGGCAAGTGAGTCCTCAGGATCATTGGATATGGCCTTTTGGCATCATTCCATTGCCTATGGAACCTGCACATTATCTGCAGTATGTCATGATGTTTCTGCTGGGAATCTTGACCCACCGTTTTAAGTGGTTGGATAAGATAACGAACACCACCGGATACAGCGCGTTGATGATAGGACTCTTATTCTCCATCGGAATCTATCTGCGTGATGGCGGTTGGTGGAACGACTTTGTTGCAACATGGTTCGGCATTTACGAATCACTGCTATGTGTTTTCATCAGCTTCGGATTGCTGTGGCTTTTCCGTCGGTATTTCAATGGCACATCTGCCTTCATGCAATGGTGCGCAGCACAGTCTTATGGCGCCTATATCGTTCATCTGCTGCTAATGATTGGCCTACAGTTTATGGTCGACGACGTGTGGATGGGGGCATTCGGAAAGTTCGTGTTCATAGGAACAGTTACTACCATCGAATCCTTCCTCCTGATATGGCTGCTAAGAAAGATTCCTGGGGTTAAAACAATACTATAAGAAAAATGGAAAAAGAATGGAAATTAACATCGCTCGACTTGTTCTGCCTGAACATGGTGATTAAGGGCGCATGGATATTTAAAGATCTGCCCGATGTGCAGGCGTTGCGTGAGGCATTGAAGAAACTGATAAAGACCTACCCTCACCTCACTGGGCACTATCAGGAGAAAGGAAAGGTGCTCATCTGGGATGACAATTACAACACAGAACCTTCGATTGACACCCACAACAAACCGGAGTTTTCAGTCAACGACCTCATTGGGAAGGATAAACTGACCTGGGCACTGGTCAAGGAATACGACACTAAAGCGTTCAAGAAGGGTAAGATAATGCCTTTTTCTGCCACATTGGTGAAACTGAAGGATGGAGCGGTACTCATCGTACAGTGTGCCCATGCCACTATGGATGGTTACAGCTTTTTCCGTCTGATGGAGCAATGGGCAGCACTCACCAAGGGCGAAACCGTAGAGCCTATGGTAGTAGATCAGAGCCAACTGCCTAACAAAGATGCCTTTACCAAGGAAGAAGCCCTGGAAAAGGTAAAGGAGTACGGTTGGACTAAGATGAAGGTATCCTCTCTCATCAAAATGCTGTGGGACATGTTCCGTCTGAGAAACGTAAAGGATACGTATATTCAGAGTGTCTCGCAAGAGGAGATTGCCAAACTGAAGCAAGAATCGGGTACTGGTACACATGCGGTACTCTGTGCCATTGCAGCCCGGGAGGTAATGACTCACTTGCAACAGGATTCCTTCAAGGTGATCTCCGTCTCCGACCTTCGTGGACACGTGTTCGGTGTAAGCGAAAACCTGATGGGCAATCTATCTCAGCCTTTCGCCACGCAGGAAGAGTTCTCATTAGACCTTGATACTGCCGCATTGGCACAAGCTATTCAGAAAGCAAATGATGCTGTCCTGCAGAGCGACACCCAGGAACACAATCTGCGTCTGTCGGTATGTGCCAGTCACTATGGCCTGCCTTACTACTGGATGGATCCATGTGCGATGTTCAGCGACAAGCCGGAGAGCCTCTATATCAACAATCAACTTAAATTCCGCGCTTGCGATCTGAATTTCGGTACTGGCAAACCGCTGTATGCCTTCCCGAATACATTGAGCGATACCATCAAGTTCTGGAAACCAGTTGCTGGTGGACCCGTGCAGATAATATACTGGGGATTCATGGCTAAACTGATGAAGAAATGAACAAATACATAAATATATATATGATACACGATTACAATCACATCGTCAATGAGGTTCAAACCATCATTGAGCGAGAGGAACCTCTTTTGCTGAACCTGACTGAAGAAGTGATTACCACCCGATTCAATCACCAAAAACGCAGCATCAAGATGCTGGTAGGGCATCTGGTGGATTCGGCCAGTAACAATCATCAGCGCATGGTGCGCCTGCAGTATGCTCCACGATGCGGACACTCCATGCCGAATACAGAGATGGGTATGCTGGTCTTCCCGGATTACACGCAGGACAATGACCTGTGGATTCACCTGCAGGATTATCAACACGAGGATTGGCACACCTTGGTGCAACTCTGGAAATATGCCAATCTGCACATCTGCCAAGTCATACGCTCGGTAGATGAAACCAAATTAAACAATTACTGGATTGATTATGAAGGTTGTAAAGTAACACTCGATGCCATGATTCGTGGTTATCTAGGGCACTTGAATCTTCATATCAACCAAATTCATGAATTAATCAATTAATAAAAGAAATATGAGACACGAAATCATTAACTTACAAAATACGCAGGTCATTGGCATGGCCAAAGAAATACCCTTCAATCATGCTGAGGAATGCACCCAATTCTGGGGAGAGTATGTGGAGCGTATCGTGAAGCCTGTATTTATGGAAGGCAAAACACCGGATGAATTCCAACAAGCTGCCATTGATAATAATGTGGGAGAATTCGGTCTCTGCACCTGTACCATCCCAAACCACAACTGCGGTACCTGTGGCGCAGTGAATTTCTGCCCAGGAAACACCAAGACGTTCACTTACGTCATTGGTGGCACCTATAAGGGTGGAAACGTTCCTGAGGGCATGAAGCTCTTCAGCCTTCCCAATAGCCAATGGCTGAAAGTTCATTTTGAGGGCGGAATGAAGTGTTTCCAGCAGCAGTTCCAGAAATTCCATCAGGAGTGGCTTCCTCAGCATCCGGAGTACAAGTGGGCAAGTAACTCTATGAGTATAGAATGGTATCAGGGTACTGATATCAATTCTCCTGATTATCAGTGTGGCATCATGATGCCGCTGGAGAAATAATGCTATTGCATTCTCTAACCATCCTGTTCGATGATCCTTTTTGGATTGGCTTGCTTGAATCAATTGAAGGAGAGCAAATGCAGGTATGCAAATTCATTTTTGGGCCAGAACCTACGGATCAGGAAGTGCTGGAATTCATAAACAAGAACTGGAACCATCTGAAATACAGCAAACCGATCGTAGCGGAAGTAAAATCCAAGCCCAAGAATCCGAAGCGAATGCAGAGAGAAGCTCGTAAGCAAACGCTGACCACCGGCATTGGAACGAAATCGCAACAAGCATTAAAGCAACAGCAGGAAGAGAACAAACAGGAACGAAAATCAATCTCTAAAGAAATGCGAGAGGAAGAGAAAGAACGCAAGTTTGAACTCAAGCAAGCCAAGCGAAAAGAGAAACATAAAGGACATTAAAAGAATGATTGAATCAAGAAAAATACAACTTCGCCCCTGGCAGGATAGTGATGCAGAGGCACTCTACAAATACGCCAGTGAACCCGAAGTGGGCGAGCGTGCCGGCTGGTCACCCCACCAATCGGTAGAAGAAAGCCTTGAGATTATACGCACCGTATTCCAAAACGATACCACCTGGGCCATTGTACTGAAAGAGACAAACGAGGCGATTGGTGCCATGGGGTACATGCCCGATTGCCCATTGAATATTCCTGCACGAGAAGGCGAGCCTCTCGTCGGTTATTGGGTAGGAAAGCCTTATTGGAATCAAGGCATCTGTACCGAGGCTTTGCAACTGATGATTGATTATATCCGCAAGGAAACCAGCTACCAATCTCTCATCTGTGGTCATTTCGTAGATAATCCGGCATCAGGCAGGGTCATGGAGAAGTGTGGATTCGTACCCACGGGAGAAACTGTCATTGACGAGGAAATGTATTTTGGCAAAGATCATCCCATAAGAGTCCTGAGACTAGAAATTGTTAAACCTTCATTCTCATTCAACACCATCGGTCTGTTCACTACCGACAATGCCACGATGGTGGGCTTCTATCGTGATGTCTTTGGTTTCCAGACCGATTGGAACGGCAAGGAACCCAATGTGGAGATGACTATGGACAATATGCGTCTGATCATGTTCCCTCGAGCCAATTTTGAAGAAATGATTTCACAGAAACTATCTTATCCCCAGGGAAAGAACGGTACCATGGAACTCTCGTTCGATGTTCCATCGTTTGCCGAGGTGGATAAAGCCTATCATCATGCCATAGGTTTGGGTGCACAACCCGTTTTTAAACCCACTACTGAACCTTGGGGACAACGTACTTGCTACTTGGCTGACCCAGAAGGCAATCTTATAGAAATCAGTTCGTTTAACAAGCAAAACGATGAAAACCGTAATGGAAATTCTCAACTGAAAAGAGGATAAAGCCTAACCATGAAATACTTCTGTGTATTTTTTCTTGCACTTTTATGCAACGTCACCGCCAATGCACAAGAGATCACTCCGCTTCATAAAGACTCTGTTTTGAAACGTGTGGATGAGCTCAAGGCACTGGTAGATAAGAAATACTGGCCTTCTTTTAATGCCCCAGAATATGATTTGGAGATGAACTATTGTGAAGAAGGGCCATTCCGCATGCATCTGGTGCAAGAAGGGACCGAAAAGAAACCTCGTATGGAATGTAGCTCTCCAGAAATCACATTCCGTGCCATTCCCGGGATAACAAGCTATGAAGAATGGTATGCCATGCTGATACACGAATGCTTCCACGGATTCCAGTACAAGAAATACCCTCAGTTTTGGGAAGAGATGCTGGAGGCTAATCCACAGGACTTTTATGCCTCCGATTCACTCAAGGCATTGAAAGAGAACTGTTCCTGGTATAGGGAGTTACTGAATCAGGAAAACGAGTTGCTCACACAGATGTATCAGGCATCCGAGCAATCCGAAGTGCGACTTCTCTGGGATAGATTTATCCCGTTACGTAACAAACGCCTTCATCTGGTGAAAGAGAATCAAGGTCTTGACATCGAACGTTTCTACCTTATAACAGAGGCCCTGGAGGGTTCCGCCCGTTATATAGAGTATTGTCTATATAACGAATTAGGGATTTCAGACAAGGCTGGATGGATGACAAATCTGCATGGAGACTCCTACTACTATGCCTCGGGCTTTTACATGATACTCATCCTGGAAAAATTCGGCATGGAGTTTAAGAATCAGTTGTTCAGCAAGTTCTATACACTCACAGACCTGATGAGTGAATGGCTGTTATAACAGTTCACCGCTAAATCTCCCTCAGTCTTTTGCCCACCCACAAAGGAACTATTTCCGGAAATAAGAAAAAGCCCAGTTAATAAATACCAGGGCAGCATATACAATCACCACAATGACAATACGGACTGCCAGATTACCGTCTTCTCCATTCATGATCAACTGCGATACACCCAATGCCACCACTAAAAAGATAAGTCTTACGATTAGCTGATTCCTTTTCATATCTGTGTTTCTATTTGGTTTATGCAAAGATAACGAAAATCCCAAAGACAGACGGCACATCAACTATAAAAATAAATGCTATTTTTTTTGTATTGTCTTCGGTTTGCACTATCTTTACACCCAAATATACATTTTAATTTTTAGCAAAAACAAAAAACAAGAAATGGGAAAGGTTTTGATTATCGGTGCTGGCGGTGTAGCAACCGTAGCTGCACACAAAGTGGCACAAAACAAGGACGTTTTCACTGAGATCAAGATTGCAAGCCGCACTAAAAGCAAGTGCGATGCACTGGCTGATGTACTGAACAAAAAGTACGGCACCAACGTAACAACCGCTCGCGTAGATGCTGACAGTGTAGAGGAACTGGTAGCACTGATGAGCGAATATAAACCTGACATTGTAATGAACCTGGCCCTGCCTTATCAGGACCTGACCATCATGGATGCATGTCTGGCTACAGGTTGTAACTACATGGATACAGCCAACTACGAGCCTAAGGATGAGGCTCATTTTGAATACAGCTGGCAGTGGGCATACCGCGAGCGCTTTGAGCAGGCAGGTCTGACCGCTATCTTGGGTTGCGGTTTCGACCCGGGTGTTACCAGCGTTTACACTGCTTATGCAGCTAAGCATCACTTTGATGAGATGCACTATCTGGATATCGTGGACTGCAATGCCGGTAATCATCACAAGGCATTTGCTACCAACTTCAACCCAGAAATCAATATCCGTGAGATTACCCAGAAGGGTCTGTACTACGAGAACGGCAAGTATATCGAGACAGAGCCAATGGAAATCCATCAGCCTCTGAACTACCCTAACATCGGTCCTAAGGAGAGCTATCTGCTGCACCACGAGGAGATTGAGAGTTTGGTCATCAACTTCCCAACCATCAAGCGTGCACGTTTCTGGATGACTTTCGGCCAGCAGTATCTTACCTATCTGGATGTAATCCAGAACATCGGCATGAGCCGTATCGATGAGATTTGCTACAAGGCTCCAAAAGCTGACGGTACGGGTGATGAGGTTGTTAAGATTGTACCTCTGCAGTTCCTGAAGGCCGTTTTGCCAAACCCACAGGAATTGGGCGAGAACTACGAGGGTGAGACCTCTATCGGTTGCCGTATCCGCGGTTTGCGCGGTGGTGAGGAGCACACCTATTATGTATATAACAACTGCTCACATCAGGCAGCATACGAAGAGACCAGCATGCAGGGCGTAAGCTATACCACTGGTGTTCCAGCCATGATTGGTGCCAAGCTGTTCCTGAAAGGTATCTGGAAAAAGGCCGGTGTTCACAATGTTGAGGAGTTCGATCCAGATCCATTCATGCAGGAACTGAACGAGCAAGGTTTGCCATGGCATGAGATTCATGACGGCGACTTAGAGCTTTAATACACTTTTGTATAAATATATGGCAAAAAAAGAAGAAGTAAAACCAAATTCCACAGTCAACAGCGAAAAGCTGAAGGCTCTCCAGGCTGCATTAGGCAAGATTGAGAAGGATTTTGGAAAGGGTTCCATCATGCGTATGGGCGACGAGCAGATTGAGCAAGTCGAAGTAATCCCTTCCGGATCAATCGGCTTAAATGCCGCATTGGGCGTTGGTGGTTATCCGAAAGGAAGAATCATCGAAATCTATGGTCCTGAATCATCAGGAAAGACCACTCTGGCCATTCATGCCATTGCACAGGCACAGAAAGCAGGTGGAATCGCAGCATTCATCGACGCAGAGCATGCGTTTGACCGTTTCTATGCAGCAAAACTGGGTGTAGATGTGGACAACCTGTACATCTCTCAGCCCGACAATGGTGAACAGGCTTTGGAGATTGCAGATCAGTTGATTCGCTCTTCAGCTATCGACATCATTGTTATTGACTCTGTTGCAGCTCTTACTCCTAAGGCTGAAATCGAGGGCGACATGGGCGACAACAAGGTTGGTCTGCAGGCTCGATTGATGAGCCAGGCATTGCGTAAGCTGACTGCCACCATCAATAAGACAAACACCACCTGTATCTTCATCAACCAGTTGCGTGAGAAGATTGGTGTTATGTTCGGTAACCCAGAGACCACAACCGGTGGTAACGCGTTGAAATTCTATGCCAGCGTACGTTTGGATATCCGTCGCGTAACCAGCCTTAAGGATGGTGATGAGGTTATCGGCAACCAGGTTCGCGTTAAGGTTGTCAAGAACAAGGTTGCTCCTCCTTTCCGCAAGTGTGAGTTTGAAATCACTTTCGGTGAGGGTATCAGCAAGATTGGCGAGATTGTAGATATGGGTGTTGAGACCGGTATCATCAAGAAGAGCGGCAGCTGGTTCAGTTATGAAGACAGCCGATTGGCTCAGGGTAGAGAGGCAGTCAAGAGACTGCTGATGGACAATCCAGAACTGGCTGAGGAACTGGAAGAGAAGATTATGGCAAAGCTAATGGGAAATCCATTACCTGCCGATCAGGAAAACATGGAAGAAGAAGATTAACATAAAAAAGGGCGTTTGAATAAACGCCCTTTTTTATGTTAATCTTTATAATTTAACAGCATAAATCTGCCAAAAGTAAAATATGGAAAATGAAAAGCCGACTCACCTATTTTTCCTTCTTTTTTTAATTTTGAAATAAATAAGTAATCAACAAGTGGCGATACAACAGCAGCCCAAATCAGCAATGTACATACAAAAAAAAACCTTCCAAAAAGAACAGACAAAGGAATAATAAGTATTGTCAACAATCTAATTGTCCAATATTTAATTTTCATAAATCCATATTTTGTTAACGTAGAACACAATCAGCAGCAATAGCAACAGACACTTCCCAACAAACAGCTGTAGCACACCAAGCAAATACGGACATCCAACCATCATCAAGATATGCACTTGCAATACAATCTGCAACACTTGGTGCAGCCTTTCTAGTTGTTTTTTTCGACAACAAAACCGAACCCATGTCACCTTCTACACAATCATACGAGAAAAGATATCCATTACCATCCTCCGATGCACTAGAATAATAAACAACACGAACATCCTCTCCATCCCGACGAAAAACAGCTTTAAACTGATAATCAGAATAATTAGAATCAGAGTTTGCAAATGTATGGATAGACAAACCTGGGTGGTCTGGTAATTCAATAACTCCAATTTCATCAGAGGAAGCTCTTGTACTTAAGACGTTTTTGTAGAAAGAAACTTTATGATTGGAATAAACTAACTCATATCCTACATTATTCGTAGGAAATTCAGGTTCAAAAACTTCGTCCTTATTTGAACATCCAAATAGAACCAATGCACAAAAAACAGCAAATACAGGCAAAAAATTTTTCATAAAAATAAAATTTAAACTTTAATAAATTAAATAATCCTTATAAGTATTCGATAAATCATCTTATATTTATTACCGTGACAAAGATACTCTTTTTTTTACAAAAAAACAAAAAATTATATTTATTTTTTTTTTTTTAAACATAATTAAATAAAAACTACAGCTCATCACTTCGGATTCCCAATGCACTCATCACCGAATATCCCAGAATCACCTCATTGTAAGAGGCTGTCGATCCTACAGGATTCATGGTAAACAATGTGATCTCTTTTTTATCAACAGGCTTCTCTGACTGTGCCAATGCTTGTTCGGTATCCAATACGGCCTTCTTCAGCGAATCTCCATAAGACAGCATATCGCCCACAACCAATATACGCTTAACATCCGGTGCTTCCATGGCTGCACGGACGCTCTCGGTCATAAATTCGCTGGTAGTAGTTATTTCCTCAACCGGATAGCAACTCATTACAAATTCACCCAATTGATCCTTAAATGCCTGTCCATTCAATTGTTCAAACTGTCCGGGATTCATCTGCGGCATGCCCTTTGACAATTTATCATGAATAAAGACGGTAAAGGTCTGGTGGTCGCCTTCATTAATGCCTGCGTCCAATAGCAGACAATCCAACCAATGACAAAGATCGGCCTTTTCCAAACGACGGCCAATCATTCTTGAAAAATTAACGGTAAAATCCTTAAGCAGGGCATCAACAAACGAACAGTCTACCAATACCACTATCTCGCTCCAGGCATTCTTCACTTCACTCATACTTGATTTTTCTTTTGAATGCAAAAGTAATCAATTCCTAACAAACTAAAAAGTAAAAACAAAAAAAAGGGGACGCCTGTGCATAGCATCCCCCCACGTATAGTTGAGCATTCTCAGTTGAGTTTATTCATTTAAAATCCCTTGGGCTTTTTTCTTTTCGCATAGCAAAGTTAACACCTCATTTGCGAAAACACTTTACGCAAACAGCAAAACCGCCAATAAAAAACTTGTCAAAACAGCAAAAACTGATTGTCGAAACGACAATCAGTTGATACTCAAGATATAAAGAAATATAAAATTATCAATAAAAAACGAGCATTACAACCAGCTGCGATGGCGGAAGTACCACACAACACCTACTGTAATGGCTACAGAGAGAATGGCAACCAATGGGAATCCCAATACCCAATCCTCCATTCCGTTAACCAGATTCATACCAAAAGCACTTGTCACCAATGTTGGCACCATCAAAATCAGGGAAATACTGGTAAGCATTTTCATGACAGTACTCATATTATTGTTAATCACATTGGCGTAAGTATCCATCGTACTGTCCAAGATGTTACTGTAGATTGTTGCGGTCTCACGGGCCTGACTCATCTCAATATTTACGTCCTCAATCAGATCAGCATCCAGTTCATCAATAGGCAGTTTGAATTTCAGCTTACTCAGCAAAGTCTCGTTACCACGGATGGATGTAACAAAATAGGTCAAACTATCCTGCAGACGGGACAGACTGATCAGATCGATATTATCCACCTTTCTATCCAGATTGCGCTTTGATTTCTCGATAAGGCCACTAATCTGCTTCAGTCGCTTCAGGTACCATACGGAAGAAGACAGGAACAGGCGGAAAACCATATCAACGGTATCTGTAAAACCTACAGCACGCTTCTGATGATGAGTGATAAAATCAATCATCATGTTGGTTTCGTAATAACAAACCGTTATACAAACATCCTTATTAAATATAATACCCAACGGAATGGTATTAAAAGGTGTCCGGGATGGAACCTCTTTAGCGTATGGGATACGGAGAATGATCAGAATCCATCCTTCGTCTATCTCATAACGGGCGCGCTCGTCAATATCGGCGATATCGCTTAAATAATAATCTGGGATTTTAATGACGTTTTCCAGATACTCCTTATCGTCCTCAGTAGGACAGGTAACCTGTATCCAGCAATTTTTATTCTGCGGTTCGATATTATTCAAACCACCGGTAGTGTTCCAGTATGTGCGCATAATTGCAATCCTCCTAAATCATTTTGCGGCGGAGGGTTGAACTCTGCAATCCTCTGCCGGGGTTAATCGTTATTCTCCGCGTAATAATCGTCCATTTGATGTATAAAACTTGGTTTTCGTCTGCAAAGATAGCAAAATAATTTGAAAACGGAAACAAAGTCGGTCATTTTAGGTCATTCCTATACCACATTTATGCCACAATTGTCATAAAATCAAATTATAAAGCACTGATTATCTGACACTTTGACAGAAAGTTACATTTGGCCGGTTACTTGTTTATCCATAGGTGTAAGTCTAAATTTATTGAAAGGAGGAAAATTATGAACTTCAACAATTTTACCATTAAGGCACAGGATGCCATTCAGCAAGCTGTTCAGATTACTCAAAATCACGGACAGCAGGCCATAGAGCCTGTACATATTCTGTTAGGTATCCTGCATGTAGGTGAAAACGTTACCGGATTCCTGTTCCAGAAACTGGGTGTTAATTTACAGAATGTACAAACCGTTGCCAAAAACGAGTTGCAGTCATTGCCACGCGTTCAAGGCGGAGAGCCATACCTGAGCAGAGAAAGCAATGAGCTGATTCATAAAGCCGAGGATATCAGCCGAGAGATGGGTGATCTGTATGTTTCCCTTGAAGCCATGCTGCTGGCCACATTGAAAGTGAAAAGCACCATTTCAACCATTCTGAAGGATGCGGGAATGAATGAAAAGGATCTGCGACAGGCCATCAATGAGCTGCGAGACGGTAATAGTGTCAAATCGCAGAGCAGCGAGGATACCTACCAGAGTTTGAGCAAATATGCCATTAACCTGAATGAGGCTGCCAGAAGCGGAAAACTGGATCCAGTAATCGGTCGTGATGACGAAATCAGACGAGTGCTGCAGATTCTGAGCCGAAGGACTAAGAATAACCCTATATTAATAGGTGAGCCCGGAACCGGTAAGACTGCCATCGTTGAAGGCCTTGCACACCGTATTTTACGGGGCGACGTGCCAGAGAACCTGAAGGACAAGCAGCTGTACAGTTTGGACATGGGCGCCCTGGTTGCCGGAGCTAAATATAAGGGTGAATTTGAGGAGCGACTGAAGAGCGTTATCAGTGAGGTAACCAAGAGCGAAGGCAGGATTATCCTTTTTATCGATGAGATCCACACTCTGGTGGGAGCCGGCAAGAGTGAGGGTGCCATGGATGCCGCAAATATCCTGAAGCCAGCACTGGCTCGTGGAGAATTGAGAAGTATCGGCGCCACCACTCTGGATGAATACCAGAAATACTTTGAGAAGGATAAGGCACTTGAGCGCAGATTCCAGACCGTTATGGTGAATGAGCCCGACATTCTGAACAGCATCTCTATCTTGCGTGGCCTGAAGGAGCGTTATGAGAACCATCACAAAGTACGTATCCAGGACGATGCCATCATAGCAGCCGTAGAACTGAGCAACCGCTACATTACAGAGCGTTTCCTGCCCGATAAAGCCATCGACCTGATGGACGAGGCAGCCGCAAAACTTCGCATGGAACGCGACAGTGTGCCTGAGGATCTGGACGAGATTACCCGCCGTCTGCGTCAGCTCGAGATTGAGCGCGAGGCCATCAAACGGGAAAATGACGAGGCAAAACTGGCCCAGTTGAATAAGGAAATTGCAGAGCTTCAGGAGGAGGAAAGCAATTACAAAGCCAAGTGGCAAAGCGAAAAGGAACTGGTCAATAAGATTCAGGAAAACAAGAAACTGATTGAACAGTTGAAATTTGAGGCTGACCGTGCAGAGCGTGAAGGCAACTATGGCAAGGTGGCAGAAATCCGATATGGCCGTCTGAAATCACTGGAAGATGAGATTAACAGTGTTCAGCAGCAGCTGAAGGAACGCCAGGGCGCAGAAGCCATGGTAAAGGAAGAGGTCACAGCAGAGGACATTGCCGATGTGGTCAGCAGATGGACCGGTATTCCGGTAAACAAGATGCTGCAAAGTGAACGCGAGAAGTTACTTAGATTGGAGGAAGAGCTTCACAAGCGTGTCATCGGACAGGAAGAGGCCATTGCTGCAGTCAGTGATGCCGTCCGCAGAAGCCGTGCCGGTTTGCAGGATCCTAAACGTCCTATCGGTAGTTTCATCTTCCTGGGAACCACAGGTGTTGGAAAGACCGAATTGGCCAAGGCTTTGGCAGAATATCTGTTTGACGACGAAACCCTGATGACCCGTATCGACATGAGCGAATATCAGGAAAAGCACAGTGTCAGCCGACTGATCGGAGCGCCTCCGGGATATGTAGGTTACGATGAGGGTGGCCAGTTGACCGAAGCTGTAAGACGTAAGCCCTATAGTGTTGTGCTCTTTGATGAGATAGAGAAAGCCCATCCGGATGTGTTCAACATTCTGCTTCAGGTATTGGATGACGGACGCCTTACCGACAATAAGGGCAGAACCGTCAATTTCAAGAACACCATCATCATCATGACCAGCAACTTAGGTAGCAGCTACATTCAGAGTCAATTCGAGAAACTGAATGACAGCAACCGTGAGCAACTGGTTGAGGAGACCAAGAATAATGTGATGGAAATGCTCAAGCAGAACATCCGTCCTGAGTTCCTGAACCGAATTGATGAGACCATCATGTTCCTGCCACTGAACCAGCACGAGATAGAGCAGATTGTCCGCATGCAGGTAAGCAACATCTATAAGATGCTGAAAGAAAACGGCATTGAGATGCGTGTTACGGATGCTGCCATCACTTACCTGTCCGACGCAGGCTTTGATCCGGAATTTGGTGCACGCCCGGTAAAACGTGCTATCCAGCGATACCTGTTGAATGATTTAAGTAAGAAGATTCTTTCAGGAGAGGTAAACCGGGAGAAACCGATTATCGCTGAAAAAGAAAAAGATAATTTATACTTCAAAAATTAATGTAGAAAGGGTACTCCAAAGGTACCTTTTCTTTTTATTCGTCATCATCATCGTCCCAATCAAACATATCGTCGAGATATTCTGGCTGAATAAAGTCATCCAGGTCTCTTCGTTCTTTCTTAGTAGGGCGTCCGGTACCACGTGCACGGTCCACGAAACCGCTGATGCGGTTCATTTCCAGCAGTTCGTACTGATCTGGAGTGGTAACATTCTCCAACACTTCGGGTACCAGTTTGGCACCCACACGGTTCTGAATGGCACGTAATATCTTGAATGAATAAGTAATAGGCGGCTTACGCACTTGAATAATCTCACCTTCCTTTACCATTTTAGACGGTTTCTGCTGTACGCCATTAATGGTAACTCTTCCCTTCTTGCAGGCATCTGCTGCTATGGTGCGGGTCTTAAAAATGCGGGCCGACCACAACCACTTATCCAATCTCGCTTCCATTATTTCTTATTATACTGGTTCATAGTAATCTCTATGCCTGCCAGTACCCAACTTTTTATGATGTCGCAGGCTAAAGCCACCCGCTCATCCATTGTCTTTAAATCCTCATCCGAGAAATAACCCAGCACAAAATCCACCTGACCGCCACGGGGAAATTCGTTTCCTATACCAAAGCGCAAGCGGTTGTATGCCTGTGTTCCCAAAATCTGGGCAATATGTTTCAGACCGTTATGGCCGGCATCACTACCCTTTCCTTTCAGTCGCAACTGACCGAATGGAAGAGCCAGATCATCCACAACCACCAGCACGTTCTCCAATGCAATCTTTTCCTTCTGCATCCAGTAACGTACCGCATTTCCGCTGAGATTCATGTAGGTGGAAGGCTTCAGCAGAACCAGTTGGCGGCCTTTGATAGATGTCTCGGCAGTAAAACCGTAGCGGCCATCTTTAAACGAAATATTGGATGCCTTAGCAAAGGCATCCAATACTCTAAATCCTATGTTGTGACGGGTTCCATCGTACTCATCGCCGATATTACCCAATCCCACAATCAGGTACTTCATCCGTTCAATGTATCAAAGAACTTACTGAGCAGCGCGAGCAGCACGAGTCATACGAACTGCGCAAACAACTACCTCCTTTGGAGTTACCAACTCCAGACCCTCGAATGACAGCTCACCGCACTTGATGGTCTTACCCAGCTCCAAGTTAGTTACATCGATATTCAACTTCTCTGGAATTGAAGTGTAAACAGCCTTTACCTTCAGCTTGCGAACCTGAGCCTGCAGCTTACCACCGGCACGTACACCAGCAGCCAGACCGTTCAATGAGATAGGCACCTCCATAACGATTGGCTTCTCCTCAGTGATCTCGTAGAAGTCAACATGCAGGATGTTATCCTTTACTGGGTGGAACTGAATGTCCTTCAGGATAGCCTTGCAGGTAACGCCATCGATAGTCAGGTTAACGCTATAAATGTTTGGAGTGTAAACCAGGTTACGCAGCTCAGAGTTAGCAACCTCGAAGTGAGTAGCTACTGGCAAACCGTTCTCATCCTTCTTCTCACCATACAATACACATGGAACTGCATCAGTCTTACGCAATTCGCGAGTGCTCTTCTTACCGGTCTCCTTTCTCAGAGAACCCTTAACGTCGATTGATTTCATAATCGTTTAATAATTAATTGTGTTACTCTAAATTAAGTTTAATTTTTGCTTAATTCGCCATCACACTATGACATAGAGTCAAAAATATGTGCCCAAAAAAGCGGTGCAAAGGTAGTGATTTATTATCACCCCACCAACTTTTTACCTATTAAAACTCAATATTCAGCTCAATTTCCTTGCCCAACTCATCTGCTGACACTGAATCCTCATCATTCGAGGGCATATTTCTGGGAACAGGCACCCCCTGGGCTGCAGTGACAAAATCCACCGCCTTCTTCATGGCCTCCATGAATTGTGCAAAATCCTCCTTGTACAGAAAAATCTTATGTTTCTCCAAACTGAACTCCCCATTGAGATTCTTATCCGCCGTCACCTTTTTGCTCTCAGTGATGGACAGAAACATCTCGTCTGATCGGGTTTTCTTGACATCAACATAATAAATGCGGTTACCAGCATGCATAGTCTGTGAGAAAACTATATCGTTTTCAGCACTTTTAGTCTTTTTTTTCTCCATAAATTGATTTTACTGTTCGCTTTTTCGCATAAAGTTCAGTGTAAAGATGATAATTATTAATTCACGCTCCAAACAAAATCAGCAAAAAGAATAATGCTCCAATAAAAAAGGAGTAAACCTTAGGATTTCTCGTTTTTTATGGTTACATTTGCAAATTAAAAGCAAATACATTTATAAACAACTATGATTAATAGAGCTTTGATTCGCATTAAGATTGTTCAGATCATTTATGCGTACTATCAGAACGGGAACAAAAACATCGATTCCGCAGAGAAGGAACTGCTCTTCAGCCTTTCCAAGGCTTACGACCTGTACAACCTTCTGCTGGATCTGATTGTCAGCGTAACCCGTCTGGCATCTCTTAGAGTAGAGGTGGAAGAGAGAAAACAAGCACGTCTGAATTCAGCTGAGATGCCTAACCGCAAATTTGCGGACAACAAATTTGCTGCACAGCTGGAATCAAACAAAATGTTGAACAGTTTTCTGGAGGGCCAGAACAAGAATTGGGATAACGAGGACAATTTCATCCGCTCTTTATTGGATAAGATTCAGGAGAGCGAGATTTACAAGAGCTACATGGCATCAACCGAGAACTCTTACGATGAGGATAAGGAAGTATGGCGTAAGCTGTACAAGAGCATTATCTTCAACAACGAGGAGCTGGATGCTGTGTTGGAGGAGATCAGCCTTTATTGGAATGACGACAAGGAGATTGTAGATACTTTTGTACTGAAGACCATCAAGCGCTTTGAGGAAGCTAACGGTGCAAAGCAGGAACTTCTGCCTGAATATAAGGACGAGGAGGATAAGGAGTTTGCATGCCGACTGCTTCGTGGTGCCATCCTGAATGGTGAGAACTACAGAAGAATGATGGGTGATTATTCACGCAACTGGGAGCTGAACCGCCTGGCGTTCATGGATGTCATCATCATGCAGATTGCCATTGCGGAAATGTATGCATTCCCTAATATTCCTATCAGCGTAACCATCAATGAGTACGTGGAGATAGCCAAGACCTACAGCACCCCAAAGAGCAGCGGTTATGTAAATGCCATGCTTGACAATATTGCCAAAGGCCTTATCGCAGAGAAAAGATTATTAAAGTAAACCCATTTAATTAATATTACAAGACTATGAACTTTTCATTTATAACCCTGCAGGCTCAGCAGGGAAGCATTATGCCAACACTGTTGATGATCGGCGCCATGATTGCCATCATGTATTTCTTCATCATGCGTCCACAGCAGCAGCGCCAGAAAAAGATCCAGGAATTCCGCAACCAGCTTAAGGTGGGTCAGGAAGTGATCACAAGTGGCGGCATCTACGGCAAAATCACCTATATCGATGCAAACAACAGCATTGTAAATCTGGAGATTGCCAGCGGCGTACGCATTCGCGTAGATAAATCTTGTCTGTATGCTAATGCTGAAGCCACACAAGAAGTAGTAAAATAACAACATTAATCAGTTCATAAATGGGGCAAAGCTATTTTAGCATGCTTCGTGATGGAGCGAATAAGGTCAAGAATTTCCTGACTGGCATAGCCAACAGGGAATTCTTGGTCTTTTTGTTTTTTCTGTTCGTTTCTGCGGCTTTCTGGCTGATGGAAACCCTTAATGAGGATTACGAGAGCGAGATAAGTGTACCCGTCGAGTACCTGAACCTTCCTGAGAATGTAGTCATCACCTCTGATGTGCCGGAAGAGATCAAGGCCAGAGTATCGGATAAGGGATTCACCCTGTTGAACTATATGCTTACCCAGCCGGCAACCAAGGTCAAGATTAATTTCCTGGATTATCAGGAGAAAGGAAATTCGGTAAGAATCACGTCCACCGAGATTCAGAAGCAGCTGACGAAAGTTTTTGAGAACTCCTCCAAACTGGTATCCTTCAAGCCGGAAGGTTTTGAGATGGTATATACCAGAGGACAGGCCAAGCGTGTCCCCGTGCGTCTGAAAGGAAACGCATCAGCCAAACAGCAGTACGATATCACCAACGTATCGTTCAGCCCGGACACCCTTACTATTTATGCCCCGGAAGATATTCTGGATACTATCCATGTGGTATTTACCGCACCTATTTCATATCATGAATTGACCGAGTCGGTCACTTTTGACACCGAGATGACACGTCCACGCAACGTAAAGTTTGTGCCGGAAAAGGTTAAGGTAACCATCAATGTCTCCCAACTGACCGAAAAGACCGTTGAGGTTCCTATTACAACAGTAAATGTTCCTAATGGAAAGATCATGAGGACATTCCCATCCAAGGTGAAAGTGACTTTCCAGGCCGCTCTTGCTGATTTTGAGAAAATCAAGGCTGAAGAATTTACCATTCATGCCGATTACAACAACATCGGTTCCGATGGCAATGAACTTTGCACTCCTATTGTGGTGAGATATCCTTCAAACATCAAGCACATGGGTGTCTGGCCAAAAGAAGTGGAGTATCTGGTAGAAGACGAATAACATGAGCATACGAATAGGCATTACCGGTGGCATCGGAAGCGGAAAAAGTTATGTCTGCAAGCTATTGGAAACCCACTTCCACACTCCTATCTATTATTGCGACGACGAAGCTAAACGGCTGAATGTGGAACATCCGCAAATCAGGAAGGAGCTGATGGAACTGGTCGGAAAAGAAGTTTATAACGACGACGGAAGCCTGAACAAACCCGTACTGGCACAATACCTTTTTGAAAGCAAGCAGCACGCCGATCAGATAAACGCCATCATACATCCCCGCCTTAAAGAAGATTTCGTGCAATGGGCAGAACGGCAGAACTCGCCTGTTGCAGCCACCGAAAGTGCCATTCTGTTTGAAAGCGGAATGGATAAGCTGGTGGATTACACCATTATGGTTTCCGCACCGTTAGATATCCGGATTGAAAGGATATTGCAACGCGACAACACCACACGCGAGAAGGCCATGCAACGCATCGGTGCCCAAATGGACGATAACGAGAAATGCCGATTGGCTGATTTTGTGATTGTGAATGACGGGGCAACTCCGTTAATCCCCCAATTAGAAAAGATAATTAAGTTTTTTTAGATTCGGTATCTTGTAAACTTCAATACAAAAACGTACTTTTGCAACCGCAAATTTGATTATTAATACAACAAATAAGATAAAGAATTATGTTACGTAGCATCTTAGCTATTTCTGGAAAGCCAGGATTATACAAATTGGTATCTCGCGGCAACCGCTGTCTGATTGTAGAAACTCTTGATTCTGCCAAGAAGCGCATGCCTGCACAAGCAAACGAGAAGGTTATTTCATTATACGACATTTCCATGTACACCGACGAGGAGGATATTCCATTGCCAGAGGTACTGGAGGCAGTAAAGACCAAGTATGAGGGTAAGACCGTAGAATTGGACTACAAGAAGGCCAGCAAGGATGATTTGTTTGATTTCTTTGGCGAGGTAGTTCCTAATTTCGACCGCGACAGAGTACACGCTTCAGACATTAAGAAACTGATTCAGTGGTACAACCTGCTGATTGAAAGCGGCGAGACCGAATTTGTAGAAGTTGAAGAAAAGGCTGAAGAGACAGCAGAATAAAAAAAAGGGAGCTTAATCAGCTCCCTTTTTTGTAAGGTTTCGTATACTCTGGGCCTCTCCTACCAGCCACAGCACATCGCCGGCCTGCAAAGGCACATTCAAATCCGGTGTTCTCAAGTGTTCGCCTTCCTGCTCCAAGCCCACCACCATACAGTGGTATTTATCACGGATGCCACTTTCCACAATCGTCTTTCCACAGAAATCTGAATCCTCTGTCACAACAAACTGACGGAGTTTCATCTCGCGTTCCTCAAAGTTCTCGTCATCCTGATAAACCTGAGCGTTCATCTGCTGCACAAAGTTCTCCAGCTGCTGGTCAGAACCGATAACCTGCAATACATCTCCCGGATAAATGACATCCTTTCCGGATGGAATATTGATGCGGCGCTTTCCTCTCAGAATAGATGAGATATGAATTCCGAAACGGCGTCCTAAAGACAGTTCCATCAAAGTCCTGCCGCACCACAGGCTGTTCAGAGGCACAGCGATATCAGACAGGTGAATATCACGTGAGAGCAAATGTCCCGCATACAATGGCTTCTTTCTGCCCAGATGCTCATCCTGAATGTCGCGCTGACGCAGGTTCTGTAAGAAAGTACGCTCCAGATTGATAGACTGCTGCTTCACATTTCTGGACAATACCATAACACCTACCAGAACCAGGCCGATAACCAGCATCAAACCCACTGAGACGGTGAAATAATAGCTGATGACATAGGCTATCATGGCCATGACCAAAAGCACACGGATCAGAATCAAAGCCACCAGAGGCAAACGGTTGTATGACGAAGCATCCCACAGTGCCTTGAACTCAATAGAACGGTTCTTCTTCATGACAATGGCACGGAGGAATACGGAAATAAGCAACAGTGTCACTACACATCCCACATAGGATACTACCGATTCCGACACAAACTTCTCCAATAATGGGGTTACTCCATGCAGCATAACCAGAATCACGGCAATGCTCAGAATGGAATAGATAAGCACGGTTCTTCCCAACGATGCCAGCAGCTGGCGCCAATAGCCCTGATGAGAAGCCACAGCCGTCTCTGCACCTCCTGCATAACGCTCCAGCATGGACTTCCATCTTTTAGGAATATGCTTCTGTACAATCTCATACGAAGGTACAGAAAGTCTAATCATATAAGGTGTAAGGAAAGTGGTAATCACAGAAACGGCCACCACAATAGGATAAAGATGGCTGCTGGTTACCCCCAAAGAGACACCTAATGAGGCAATAATAAAGGCAAACTCACCGATCTGTGCCAATGAGAATCCGCACTGCATAGCCACCTTTAGCGGTTGGCCTGCCAGGACGAAACTGCACGAACCCAAAACGGACTGACCAAGCAGAATGGCAAATGTGATGGCTACAATAGGCAACCAATACTCCAACAGGATAGCAGGATCAACCATCATACCTACCGACACGAAGAAGATGGCACCAAACAAATCCTTTACCGGAGCCACAAGATGCTCAACCTTCTCTGCCACAACGGTTTCCGCCAGGATGCTACCCATCATAAAGGCGCCAAATGCCGCACTGAATCCTACCGAAGCGGCTACCACCACCAGGGCAAAGCACAGGCCTAAAGACACAATCAGCAATGTCTCATTACTCAACTGCTCACGGTTTATCTTCAGGAACTGAGGGATGAAATACAGACCGAGTACGAACCACAGAACCAGGAAGAACACCAGTTTCATGATGCTATACAGCATCTCACCACCGGCAAACTTCTGGCTGACAGCCACGGTAGACAGTACAACCATCAGCAAGATGGCCAGAATATCCTCCAGAATCAGCACGCTCAGCACCAGGCCGGTGAATCGTTTCTGGCGCATTCCCAAATCATCAAACGCCTTATAGATGATAGTGGTTGATGACATGGCCAGCATACCGCCAAGGAACAGACAGTCCATATTGGACCATCCGAACAGCTTTCCGGTTACAAATCCTGCACTCATCATGCAGAATATCACCGATATGGCCGCAATAACCGGGGCTGAGCCCATCTTCAGAATCTTTTTAAAACTGAATTCCAGACCTAACGCAAAAAGCAAGAATATCACACCGATATTAGCCCACACATCCACTGTGCCCATATCCTGCACAGAAGGGGTATAAGGCATATGGGGACTGGCCAGGAATCCGGCAACCACATAACCCAAAACAACCGGCTGCTTCAGTTTCTTGAAAATAATCGTAACCACGCCTGCTACGGTCAGTATCAGGGCAAGGTCCGTTATTAACTTTGGAAGTGTATCCATAACATTTCTCTTTATTTCTCAGTTACAATTTTTGCGATGTTTACCATAGTCAGCATAGCTTTTTCCATGGCTTTGACAGGAACAAACTCAAACCTGCCGTGGAAATTCAAACCGCCTGCAAAGATATTCGGGCATGGAAGTCCCATGAAAGAAAGGCGCGCGCCATCGGTACCGCCACGTATCGGACGAACCTGAGGAACCACACCGCACTGCTCCATGGCCTTCTTGGCAATATCCACCACATGCATATTGCCGGTAAGCATTTCCAACATATTATAATAAGAGTCCTTTACTTCCGGAATAACGCGCTCCTGGCCGAATTGCTCAGCCACCTTCTGTGCGGTTTCCAGGAACAGTCTCTTACGCTCCTCAAACTTCTGGCGGTCATGATCACGGATAATATAACGCACCTGAGCCTCCTCTACCGAACCGTGAATATCCATCAGATGGAAGAAGCCCTCATACCCTTCTGTACATTCAGGAACCTCCTGCTGTGGCAGAAGATCGGCAAATGAGATAGCCATACGCAACGCGTTGATCATCTTATCCTTGGCATATCCGGGATGTACATTACGGCCGATGAAATCCACCTTTGCCGATGCCGCATTGAAGTTCTCAAACTCCAATTCACCCATCTCACCGCCATCAAAGGTATATGCCCAATCGCAACCGAATTTCTCCACATCAAAGAAGTCGGCACCGCAACCGATTTCCTCATCCGGAGTGAATCCGACACGGATTTTACCATGCTTGATTTCAGGATGACTCTGTAGATAAGCTATACCCGAAACAATCTCGGCAATACCAGCCTTATCATCAGCGCCCAACAGGGTTGTTCCGTCTGTAACAATCAGATCCTCACCAATATAATGCTCCATCTCAGGGAAATCCGAAGGAGACATGACAATCTGCTTTTCAGCATTAAGCAGGATGTCGCCACCCTCATAATGCACAATGGAAGGTTTCACATTCTCACCGCTGGCATCGGGTGAGGTATCCATGTGCGCAATGAAACCGACAGTAGGAACATCCTCCTCTGTATTGGCTGGCAATGTGGCATAAAGATAGCACTTATCCGTCAGCTCCACATCCTGCAGACCCATGGCAGTCAATTCATCACGCAGATATTCACCTAAAGCAAACTGCTTTTGGGTACTGGGATTAGTTCCTGTGGTTTCACTCGACTGCGTGTCAAAAGACACATACTTCAGAAAACGCTCAATCAGTTTCATATTCTTTTTCAGGTTGTTTTTTTATTATCAAATCAGGGTAAATCCAGCCTCAGCGCACTCCTTACGCATATCCTCTGGCCAGATACTTGCCTGGATTTCACCGATATGAGCCTTACGCAGGAAATACATACACAAACGGCTCTGACCAATACCGCCACCGATACTCAAAGGCAGTGAGCCCTCCAGCAGTCGCTTGTGGAAATACAGTTCCTTACGGTCATTCTTACCGGTCAGTTCCAACTGGCGCAGCATAGCCTTCTCGTCCACACGGATACCCATTGAAGACAGCTCCAAAGCGTGTCCTAAAACACTGTTCCAAACCAGAAGGTCACCATTCAGACCAGCCAGACCGTTATCGCCGATGGTAGTCCAGTCGTCATAGTCAGGAGCACGAAGATCATGCTCCTCGCCATTGCTCAGTTTGCCACCGATACCGATGATAAACACGGCACCATATTCCTTGGTAATCTTATCCTCACGCTCTTTGGCACTCAGTGTAGGATACATCTGCAGCAGTTCCTCGGCATGAATGAAATGAATATCCTCAGGAAGAATAGGCTTGATCTGTGGATATGACTCGCTCACCAGATACTCGGTCTGACGCAATGCATCGTAGATAGCGCATACAATCTTCTTCAGGAACCCGATATTACGGTCCTCCGGACGGATAACGCGCTCCCAGTCCCACTGATCCACATACAATGAATGGATATTATCCAGATCCTCATCTGCACGGATAGCATTCATATCGGTATAGATTCCGTATCCGGGCTGTACTTTATACTCTGCCAGTGTCAGACGTTTCCATTTAGCCAATGAGTGCACCACCTCAGCGCGGGCATCATTCAATGCCTTGATAGGGAAATTAACAGCGCGCTCCACGCCATTCAGATCATCATTGATACCCAATCCTCTTAACACAAACAATGGAGCAGTTACACGGCGCAATCTTAATGCGGTGCAGAAATTCTGCTGAAAAAAATCTTTAATCTGCTTAATGGCCAACTCTGTTTGCTGTGGATCCACCAGCAAATCATACTTCTCTGGCTTAATTACTGTATTCATATTATTTTCTCTTAACCCTCTAAAAAATAAAACGCTAATTCCTTGCAAAGATAATCATTTTATTCCGTTAGATGGAATAATATGGAATAAATGTTGTTAATAGTAAGTTTTAAAACAAATAATTGCATTTTCGGCAAAGAATACGTAAATTTGCACCGCTTTTACGGCTCCGTAGCTCAGTTGTATAGAGCATCAGATTCCGGTTCTGAGTGTCGCGGGTTAGAGTCCCGCCGGAGTCACTAAAAAAAGGCTATCTCTTTGATTATGAGGTAGCCTTTTTCAAAGTTGCCCGAAAATTGCACGAATCACTATGAAAATTGCACGAATCACGCAATAACAAAAGACTTCCAGGCTGCCATGCCATCAACAGCACGAGATTCAACATATATATAAAAGAATAAAGAAAGGCAGCGACTATCCATCACGGACGGCCACTGCCTGTGCCATTAGAAAAATGAATCGTTTTTTCAAAGGGACATGAAAACGATGTTTCTTTATGCTGATGCGTATCTGAGACTCACCCATTCTCCAGACATGACCGCAAGCCTCGCATGATGGATTCTTGACTGCACGGTTCCCATGGGTACGGACATAATCTGTGCAATCTCCTTGTAATCGTAGCCGGATGCGTAGAAGTATAGCGCGGTACGCTGTTTCTTAGGGATTGACATCAGCATTGATGCGATGGAGTGACGCAACTCAAACGGCCCCTCTTTCGCCTTAGGCCCTGAAGGCATGTGCAAGAGCATGGTTCTGTCATGATACTCCATGCCATTGTCACACCTCAGCTCGTGATCCATCACACGGAGGATGTGATTCTTTGCAGTTACCTTCATGAACTTTATGAAATCATCCTTGCCATGTACGGGTATCATGCTGGCCTTGTCGTGACATCTGATGAACAGATCCGACATGATATCTCCCGGCTCGTATGCCGTTTCCTTGTATGTCTGCATGATGGATGTGACATGATGGAGGATTTCATCATAATGGCGCACAAACATCATTTTTACGGTCTCTGAATGGGTGTTCATCTTCTGTGCTTTCTTCGGTTTCTTCTGTTTCGGGTTGCGTATCTCTTGATTCTATCCGTCCGCATGTAGGTCTTGTATCCGGTGGAATATTCCGACACTCTCACATTCAGGGTCGCTCCTTGGCAGTCTGCCATGGTATTGCACAGGCGAATGAGGCTGTTCAGAGTATCCTGGGACACTCTGAGGGCATCCCTCAGTCTGTGGTTCTCCTCTCTCAGTCTCTTTGCATACCGGGCCTCTATGGCGTACATCATCTTGTAATAGTCACTTTTCATGGTTCCTGATGGTTCTTGATGGTTCTTGTGGGTTCTGTTCAATATGGTTTCTTTATCTCCTCGATGAAATTAACGGCCCCCGATGCCTGGGCGGTGGCAAGGAAGGCGCACACACCGATGGCACGTGCAAGCATGCAGCCGTCACTGAGGGCCATCATGAGTGAGGCGGTGGCCATCACGAGGAAAAACGCTCTCTTTAATGTCTTTCTGTTCCTGTTCATGGTGCTCTTGTCTTTTACGGTTCTTTGTTCCTGGTTCTTTGATGGGCGGGAGGCCGTTCCTTTTCCGGTGGCTCTCCCTCCCTGCTTGCTGTGCTGATATTTAAACTTGACTTAGGGCTTATCCGATTCTGAAAAGATTCGCCTTTTTAAAGCATCTGAATTCCTCCTTCTCGGTGTCAAAGTAGGTCTGAATGGTGTCGTTAGGCTTACGCTTGCCTGACTCCGCACCTCTCTCACCGATGATTTCTGCCTTCAGGGTTCCGTAGGCCTCGCGGATGGTACCGTCAACCTTCTGGAAGTAGAATTTCACGATACCTGCGTACATCTTGGCTCTCAGCTTGATGTTCTTCCATGCGGTACGCATAGCATCACCCATGCTCATGCCGTTCTTCTTTACCATCTGCCATGCCAATGTCATGATCTGCTTCAGTTCCTCTCTCTGGCTCTTGCTCATTGTTCCTGTTCTCATGTCCTTTTGTTTTAAAATGTTATTGAATCGTTTTTTAATAGACTGTGTAATAATTGAGGGTAACAACCATGTTGTCCTTTGTCCATGTCTCGGTGAAGGTCTTTCTTCTTCTCACCTCTGAATCTGAGTAGAAGTGACGCTGATGCTCGGTCTTGCGGAAACCCTTTGAGATTGCTCTGCTGGTCATATCCTTGTGAATCTCTCTGGTGAAATCGATGTCCTTTGTCCAGGTCTGTGTTCTCTGATTGTTCATGGCTTTATCTTTTATTAATCCCTTTGTTTATTATTTACACTGCAAAGATAATGCAATGCTTTAATATAAACAAAAAATTAATAAACTATTGCTTTATCTTTAACTCTTTTTAATAAACAAATGCTTTATTCAATGTGTTATGTTAATAAAGTAATGATTATATTTGCATCACATTACTATTCATTAAACAATAAACTATTGCTTTATGACTTTTCGTTTCAAGGAAATCATGGAGGAGAAGGGAATCTCCAATGTGAAATTGGCTGAGGCTGTCGGTATCTCAAAGGTGGCCATCAGTAACATAGTGACGGGAAAACAGAAACCTTCACTCGATACCATTGTGGCCATCGCGCGTGCTCTCGGTGTGAAGGTTGACGATATCATTGTGGCTGATGAGGCTCAGGACGCAAAGAGAGAGAAGGTCTCCTCCTGCGTTCTGCCTGTGTTCTGCCCATGTTGCGGTCATGAGCTGAGTCTGAAGGTGGGTGTCTCCCTCATGGATCAGCCGGGAAACAATGACATTAACCCTCAAATCGTAAAGTAATAACAAAAGGACTGGCAATGAGTGAGGGCAAATCACTCTTCCTGTTTTAATTATAAAATTCCACCTTCGGGCCGTCCGTGAGGATTCGCCCTACATGCTCATATCCGGGTGCTCGTTTTCGGGCTCCTGGATTCTTTTTGTCAATGCGATAAAAAATGCCGTACACCTTCACAAGCATACGGCACACATAAACCAGATCATTTTATTTGGATACATCCAAAAAGCGATGCAAATTTAGCTAAAAAAATGAGCACTCCGCACATTCTGGCATTGAGCGACATCAACTCATTGCGATATGGTAATGGTGAGTCCTACAGTCTGCTTCGGGTTCATGAATGAGTTTGTATCGTTAGGATAGAGGTTGAGAATCCTGCAGTACATGTCCAATGCCTTTAATTTTGCTGCTGGTCTGTAAATGTACGTGCCGTCAGGTCTGACTGTGCAGAGCTTTGCGATATCTGGAGGGAGTTCATCATACGGCTTCATGACAGTTTCTCCCGTTGAATCATCGAAAGTGAAAATATCCTTCGGGTTTGCAAATGCCATTTGGCGTATCTCCATGACTGCCCGTTCCCGGTTCTCCAGCTGAGTGCTGGCAAATGCGCCCATCTTCTCGCCCATCAGGGAGTCAATGGCTCTCTTTACCTTCGGGATGTTCTTGAGGATTCCGGCCTCTTTCCTGATGGTGGCATCTGACATCCTCGTACAGTCGTATGCGTTCCGGTAGGCATCAATGGTGGAGCCTGTAATGATGTAGGAGATACAGAACATCATCTGTTTCTCGGTTAGTGATTTTGTGCGTCCCATGGTCTTATCTCCTGTTTTGCTGTTTTCTGCTTTCGATTCTCTGGATTTCCATCATCTCATTGTTGTACATTCTTACGATACAGGCATATTCCTCGGCTGTTATCGAGTTTACATCAATCGCCATCTTGTAATGCACCATGAGACGTGCCCTCTCCATGGAGAAATCCTTTTTGTCCATCTTCTTTGATTCTCCGGATCTGCAGGCCTTTTCCTCCATCCCCTTCTGGATGATGTCAATGTCATACTTCGCCTTTCTTATGATTTGGGTCATTCTGCTCACAAACTCATTATGGCTGGCATTATTCAGTTGGTATCCCAAAGGAGATATCATCTCTATCGCATCATCCCTGAATCCTGCATGCTCCAGCGAAAGGCAAATCTTTCCCAACTGCTCGCGTATCTGGGCCTTGAGCATCGTCAACTGTATATGAATGTCGGATGCGTTTACTCCTATGATGTCAAGGTACTCCATGAGTAGCGCATGAGTTGCCTCCTCAATTTCCTTGTCCGTGTGCTGTTCTTCGGTACCTGGGATAATGACTGATTTCAGGTTTCCGGTGGCTATTTCGATGAATTGTGACATCTTCATGTCACCTAAAGATTGGTATAACATGTTTATAATCTATTAATCAGTTAAATGAATATCTTGTTATAATGTATCGTTATAACGTTATAAGGGGGTGTTATAACGGTTATAATCACATCACCATTCAATGACCCGGACATTGAAACCATCCCCCGTGTTATCCGGTTTGATAATTTTCCCCGTTTCGTAAAGTCCCATCATTACGCAAAGTGCGTGGGCTGCCTTTATCTTGTTGTAAAACTCGACACAGGTTATCTCTCCTTTGCTGTCGGTCTTGAACTTCCTCAAAGCAACAAGTTCATCGATGCCCCATTCTTCAAACGGCTTGAACTTTAACACCTCGCCATCATAGACTACGTTTGAGGGCCTTGCATCAAGAATGCTGATGAGCGTTGAGATTATTCTGTCCCTTGCATTCTCAAACTTATGCAGCATCTTGTTTCTCTCACGTTCCAATATGGGGGTAATATGGGGGTTATTAAGTAACTTGTGCGCTTCGGTGCAAATGTTTCGGTTTGTCATTCTCTTGGGCTTGTATGCCTCGATGTATGACTGTACGGCATTTCCCGTCAGGATGTACAGGTAGATGAATCTCTCCTGTTTTGGCGTGCATCCCTCTTTTCTTCTTTTCCGGCTCATTGTCTTACTGTATTTGATTTCGATTTATGGTTTACAGATGCTGTCAGTCAAAAAGGCTGGGCATCTGCTCTGTGATTGAGAATGTGACCCTCGGATGCCTTTTGTCTATGTGCTTTCTCGCATGTATGCCCATGCAGAGATTATCATCAGATATGGTTTTTGAATACTGAAGGCAGTCAAGAATCGTCTTTATGCTGTTGTCGAGGTCAAATCTCATGGAGGTGTAGAATATATCCAAATCAATGGTGAAAGGCTGTGAGATCATCTTGTCCTTGTAGATGGAGCACTGTCTGACAAAGCTCCTCTCATATTCCCTGATGCGCTCATCCTTGATTATTCTTTTCCCGTCCGGCCCTCCATGGACGGCCATGTAATGATTGGCTTTTGCAACCACCTGGCCATATATCGTTTCCTTCTTTGGTTCCATTGTTTCTTTGAGAGTGCCATGCACGCATCTCACGACGGGCGCATGGCTTGTTATTTGTTGAATTTGTATAGAAGTCGATGGCTAACGACTTTATTTTTTATCTCTTTGTCTCCCGGCTTATCACATCCGGCTTTTGATGTATGAGTCAAATCCTCTGCTGTTCTCTATTCTCTCCAGGCTCTTGAAATGTCTGCTGATTTCTGACATGAAACCCTTCATGGTCTGTCCGTTCTGTGTCAGAAGGTTCTCGATGTTCTGGAGGGAAACGGGAGAGGATGCCTTTTGTGTGATATTTGTCTGGTATGTGTTTCGGCTCGCATAGTTGTCCTTCATGCTGCTCATGATTCCCTCAACGGTTGAGATGCTGTCAATGTCGGGCAATACCTTTGCATGCTTCGGGAGGTTCACGAGTGTTGGTGTGTCTGGTGTAATCCACATGCTGTTTCCCGTCAGGACCAACTCACGCCTTCCACCGTCACCAACGATGGCAGGGCCTCCGGGGTGGTCTTTTGTTCCCTTCTTGTATCCGGGAATAGGAGTCGATTGTATGGTGGCTATCTCGACGGCTCCTGCTGCTGCCACAAGTGCAGCCTTGAACAGATTAGGAAGGCACTCCGCAACGGCTCGCGCTGTGTTGATGATGGCTGAGGCTATGGCAAGCTGCTTTTCACGCTGGGCCTTCTTCTTCTCCAGAGCCCTCTGCTGGTTGTCAAGCATCTCGCGGTACCGCTGTGACCTGTCCTCTGCAGCCCTCTTTCGTGCTTCTGCTTCCTCATGACTGATGGATCCGTTCTCCTCCATGCGGTCTATCATGTCCACCTCCGCATTGTATCTGTCCTCCTCGGCCTCACGCTCGCGCTCGATGTTCTGTATCTGGGCATCGGTTTTCGCTGTCAGGTATTCGCCTACCATGTCGGCAAGTTCCATCACCTGATCCGCTGTGTCAAAGACATAATCCTTCAGTTTCTCCAGACTCTCCTTGCGCTTCTCATTGTTGCGGATGACTGCATCTGTGACTTTCTCCTCGCACTCGATCTGCTTCTTTGAGAGTTCTGCTGACAGCTCGCCTCTCTTCTGGTCGCTCAGTTTCTCGCTGGAGAGAATCATCTGAAGGTACTCTATCTCGGCCTCTGATGTAAGCTGTGCATATCTTGTTGTAATCCGGTACAGTTCCTCTTCGTATTCCTCCTTGGATATCTTGCCCTCTGCATATTTCTTTTTGAGTGCAAGAATCTCCTTGTTCATGTCCATCTCATAGGATGCGTTCATGGTGTCCATGGCCTCATGGATGGCATCAATCCTCTCATCCATGGCCTTCTGCTCGGCATCCTGGGCCATCTTGGCATA
>JAZQPA010000085.1:0-7930 GCA_045628125.1 Bacteroidaceae bacterium | reverse complement strand
GCAAAGATTAATGACCTGGGCTTTATTGAGACTCCATACCGTTTGCTATCCGATGCTAAGGTTGATCTGTCAGATGAAGGTATCAAGTACCTGACCGCTGAGGAAGAGGAAGGACTGATCATTGGTCAGGGAAATGCTCCATTGAACGATGATGGAACATTTATCCGTACCAAGGTTAAGTGCCGCCAGGATGCTGATTATCCTGTTGTTCCACCTTCAGAGGTGAACCTGATGGATGTGGCTCCTCAGCAGATTGCTTCTATTGCAGCGTCTCTGATTCCTTTCTTGGAGCACGATGATGCTCACCGTGCATTGATGGGTTCCAACATGATGCGCCAGGCTGTTCCATTGTTGCGTACTGAATCTCCTATCGTTGGTACAGGTATTGAACGTCAGGTATGTGAGGATTCCCGTACAATGATTACCGCAGAGGGTGCAGGTGTAGTAGAGTTTGTTGATGCTACAACTATCCGTATTAAATATGACCGCACTGAAGAGGAGGAGTTTGTCAGCTTCGAATCTGCAGTTAAGGAATACAATATTCCAAAATTCCGCCGTACCAACCATAATATGACCATTGACTTGCATCCAATCTGCGAGATTGGCCAGCGTGTAGAGAAGGGCGATATTCTGACTGAGGGTTATTCAACTCAGGATGGTGAACTGGCATTGGGTAAGAACCTGCTGGTAGCTTATATGCCTTGGAAGGGTTACAACTATGAGGATGCTATCGTTTTGAACGAGCGTGTGGTTCGTGAGGACTTGCTGACTTCTGTTCATGTGGACGAATTCTCATTGGAAGTACGTGAGACCAAGCGTGGTATGGAGGAGTTGACCGCAGATATACCTAACGTTGGTGAGGATGCTACAAAGGATTTGGATGAACAGGGTATTATCCGTGTGGGTGCCCGTGTGCAGCCAGGTGATATCCTGATTGGTAAGATTACTCCAAAGGGTGAGAGCGATCCTACTCCTGAAGAGAAATTGCTGCGTGCTATCTTCGGTGATAAGGCAGGTGATGTAAAGGATGCGTCTTTGAAGGCTAATCCATCATTGAATGGTGTTGTTATCGGTAAGCGTCTGTATTCTCGTGCTATTAAGACCCGCAGTGATAAGGCTGCAGATAAGGTTAAGCTGGCTCAGTTGGACGAGCGTTATAACCAATTGTTCGATGACCTGAAGAATACCTTAATCGAGAAGCTGTTGAAGCTGACAGAAGGTAAACCATCTGCAGGTGTTAAGGATTATCTGGGTGCTGAAATCGTATCAAAGGGTGCTGAGATTACAGCACGTGATTTGGCTTCTTTGGACTTCACTTGCGTTCAGTTGAGCAAGTGGACAGCAGATGAGCATACCAATGACATGATTCGTGACCTGATTAAGAACTATATCAAGTGCTACAAGCAGAAGGATGCAGAATTGAAGCGTGAGAAGTTTGCAATCACAATCGGTGATGAACTTCCTGCTGGTATTATCCAGTTAGCTAAGGTCTATATCGCGAAGAAGCGTAAGATTGGTGTAGGTGATAAGATGGCGGGTCGTCATGGTAATAAGGGTATCGTTTCTAAGGTTGTACGTCAGGAGGATATGCCATTCTTGGCTGACGGTACTCCTGTAGATATCGTCCTGAACCCTCTGGGTGTGCCTTCTCGTATGAACATCGGTCAGATTTTTGAGGCTGTATTGGGTTATGCCGGTAAGGAATTGGGCGTTAAGTTTGCGACACCAATTTTTGATGGTGCATCTTTGGAGGACTTGTGCACATGGACTGATAAGGCTGGTTTGCCACGTTACTGCTCTATGTATCTGTATGACGGTGGTACCGGTGAGAAGTTTGACCAGCCTGCGACTGTGGGTGTAACCTACATGCTGAAGTTGGGTCACATGGTTGAGGATAAGATGCATGCCCGTTCAATCGGTCCATACTCTCTGATTACTCAGCAGCCTCTGGGTGGTAAGGCTCAGTTCGGTGGTCAGCGTTTCGGTGAGATGGAGGTTTGGGCACTGGAAGCATTCGGTGCATCACATGTTCTTCAGGAAATCCTGACTATTAAGTCTGATGATGTTGTGGGCCGTTCTAAGGCTTATGAGGCAATCGTAAAGGGCGAGCCAATGCCTACTCCAGGTATCCCAGAGTCACTGAACGTGCTGTTGCATGAGTTGAAGGGCTTGGGCTTGAGCGTTAATTTGGAATAATTGAATAACTCTTTACATAAAAGAAAAAAGTATGGCTTTTAGAAAAGAAAATAAGATAAAGAGTAATTTCTCAAAGATTACCATCGGTTTGGCTTCTCCTGAAGAGATTCAGGCACAGTCAAGCGGTGAGGTGTTGAAGCCTGAGACTATCAACTACCGTACCTACAAACCAGAACGTGACGGTTTGTTCTGCGAGCGTATCTTTGGTCCTACTAAGGATTATGAGTGCCATTGCGGAAAATATAAGAGAATCCGTTACAAAGGTATTGTTTGTGACCGTTGTGGTGTGGAAGTAACAGAGAAGAAGGTCCGCCGTGAACGAATGGGTCACATAGAGTTGGTGGTTCCTGTTGCACATATCTGGTATTTCCGCAGCCTGCCTAATAAGATTGGTTACTTGTTGGGTATTCCATCAAAGAAGTTGGACGCTATTATTTATTATGAGCGTTATGTGGTTATTCAGCCAGGTTTGGCAAAGAATGCCGATGGTAATGAATATGAGGTTTATGACTTGCTGACAGAGGATGAGTACCTGGATATTGTAGACAAGTTCCCTAGCAATGATTTATTGGATGATACCGATCCAAACAAGTTCATTGCAAAGATGGGTGCTGAAGCCATCGAAATGTTGCTGGCTCGTCTGGATCTTGATGCTCTTTCATTTGAGTTGCGTGACCGTGCTAATGCGGACTCTTCTCAGCAAAGAAAAACTGAAGCTCTGAAACGTCTTCAGGTGGTTGAGGCATTCCGCTCAAGCCGTGGTAAAAACAAGCCAGAATGGATGATTATCAAGAATGTACCTGTTACTCCTCCTGATTTGCGTCCATTGGTTCCACTGGATGGTGGCCGTTTTGCAACTTCCGATCTGAATGATTTGTATCGTCGCGTTATTATCCGTAACAATCGTCTGAAGAGACTGATGGAGATTAAGGCTCCGGATGTGATTCTTCGTAACGAGAAGCGTATGCTTCAGGAGGCTGTTGACAGCCTGTTCGATAATAGCCGTAAGAGCTCAGCTGTTAAGAGTGAGGCAAATCGTCCATTAAAGTCTTTGTCTGACTCTTTGAAGGGTAAGCAGGGTCGTTTCCGTCAGAATCTGTTGGGTAAGCGTGTTGACTACTCAGCCCGTTCTGTAATCGTTGTTGGTCCGGAACTGAAGATGGGTGAGTGCGGTCTGCCAAAACTGATGGCTGCTGAATTGTATAAACCATTCATCATTCGCAAACTGATTGAGCGTGGTATCGTCAAGACAGTTAAGAGTGCAAAGAAGATTGTGGACCGCAAGGATCCTGTAATCTGGGATATTCTGGAGCATGTTATGAAGGGTCACCCTGTTTTGCTGAACCGAGCTCCTACATTGCACAGATTGGGTATTCAGGCCTTCCAGCCTAAGATGATCGAGGGTAAGGCTATTCAGTTGCATCCACTGGCATGTACTGCATTCAACGCGGACTTCGATGGTGACCAGATGGCTGTTCATTTGCCATTGAGCAATGAGGCTATCCTGGAGGCTCAGATGCTGATGCTGCAGTCGCACAATATTTTGAATCCAGCGAATGGTGCTCCTATTACTGTACCTTCACAGGATATGGTTCTGGGTCTGTATTATATTACTAAACTGCGCAAGAATGCCAAGGGTGAAGGTCATATCTTCTATGGTCCTGAAGAGGCTATGATTGCATATAATGAAGGTGTTGTTGATATCCACGCCATCGTTAAGGTTGTAGTAAATGATATCGATGAGACTGACGGCCAGATTAAGCCTATGATGCGTGAAACCTCTGTGGGACGCGTAATTGCGAATGAGGTTATTCCTGATGAGGTAGGCTTCTTTAACGGTGTAATCTCTAAGAAGAGCTTGCGCGATCTGATTGCTAAGGTTATTAAGGTGGTAGGTGTTGCTCGTGCTTGTGCCTTCTTGGATGGTATTAAGAACTTGGGTTACCGTCTGGCATTTGAGGGTGGTCTGTCATTCAACTTGGCTGATATTATCATTCCAAAGGAGAAGGAGGAGATCATCGCTAAGGGTAATGATCTGGTTGAGCAGATTACCTCTAACTATAATATGGGTTTCATTACCGATAATGAACGTTATAATCAGGTTATTGATACTTGGACCCATGCAAATGCCGACTTGAAGAAGACTTTGATGAAGCAGATGACAGAGGCTGACCAGGGATTCAATGCTGTGTTTATGATGCTGGATTCCGGAGCCCGTGGTTCTGCTGACCAGATTGCTCAGTTGGCCGGTATGTGTGGTCTGATGGCTAAGCCTCAGAAGGCAGGTGCAGAAGGTGTGCAGATTATTGAGAACCCTATTCTTTCTAACTTTAAGGAAGGTATGTCTGTGCTGGAGTATTTCATTTCTACTCACGGTGCTCGTAAGGGTTTGGCTGATACCGCGTTGAAGACTGCAGATGCTGGTTATTTGACTCGTCGTCTGGTGGATGTGTCTCACGATGTCATTATCAATGAGGAGGATTGTGGAACCCTGCGTGGTTTGGTTTGTACCGCATTGAAGAATGGTGATGAGGTTGTTGCTTCTTTGGGCGAGCGTATCCTGGGCCGTGTGTCAGTACATGATGTTATCCATCCTACAACCGGCGAGTTGTTGGTAGCTGGCGGAGAAGAGATCACTGAGTTTATTGCACAGCGCATTGAGGAGTCTCCAATTGAAAGTGTTGAGATCCGTTCAGTTCTGACTTGTGAATCAAAGAAGGGTGTCTGCATGAAGTGCTATGGTCGCAACCTGGCTACACATAAGATGGTTCAGAAGGGTGAGGCTGTTGGTGTTATTGCTGCTCAGTCTATTGGTGAGCCTGGTACTCAGTTGACTCTGCGTACATTCCATGCCGGTGGTGTTGCTTCAAATGCAGCAGCTAATGCGCGCATTGTTGCTAAGAATGCGTCTCGTCTGGAGTTTGAGGAATTGCGTACCATTGATGTCGTTCAGGATAGCGGTGAGGCTGGTAAGATTGTTGTTAGTCGTCAGGCTGAGGTCCGTTTTGTGGATGTACATACAGGTATTGTGCTTTCTGTCCAGAGTGTTCCTTATGGTGCAACTTTGTATGCCGCTGATGGCGAAATTGTGGAAGCAGGAAAGGTTATTGCAAAGTGGGATCCATTCAACGCTGTCATTATCACTGAACATGCTGGTAAGATTGAGTTCGTTGACATGGAGTTGAATGTCACCTATAATATTGATACCGATGAAACAACCGGTATGTCTGAGATTATCGTGATCGAGCCTAGAGGTAATCGTACTTTGGCTCCTGGAGCACATATCTTGGATGAGAATGGTGAAGTCATTCGTACATATAACCTGCCAAAGGATGGCCATGTAGTCGTTGAGGATGGTCAGGTTGTTAAGGCTGGTGACATCTTGGTTAAGATTCCTCGTGCTGTAGGAAAGGCTGGTGATATTACCGGTGGTTTGCCTCGTGTGACAGAGTTGTTCGAGGCACGTAATCCATCTAATCCTGCAATTGTCAGCGAAATTGATGGTGAGATTACCATGGGTAAGATCAAACGTGGTAACCGTGAGATTATCGTAACCAGCAAGACTGGTGACAAACGCAGTTATCTGGTGCCATTGTCAAAGCAGATCATGGTACAGGACAATGACTATGTCCGTGCAGGAACTCCATTGTCTGATGGTGCAGTTACTCCTTCTGATATCTTGGCGATTAAGGGCCCTACCGCTGTTCAAGAGTACATTGTGAATGAGGTTCAGGATGTATATCGTCTTCAGGGTGTAAAGATTAACGATAAGCACTTTGAGATTATCGTCCGTCAGATGATGCGAAAGGTTCAGATTGATGAAGCTGGTGATACTAACTTCCTGGAGCAGCAGATTGTAGACAAGCAGGAGTTCATGGAGGAGAATGATCGCATCTGGGGCAAGAAAATTGTTGTAGATGCTGGTGACTCTGAGACTTTGCAGAAAGGCCAGATTGTTACACCACGTAAGTTGCGTGATGAAAACAGTCAGCTGAAGCGTCGTGATAAGAAACCTGTAGAGGTTCGTGATGCAGTTCCTGCAACTTCAACTCAAATCCTTCAGGGTATTACCCGTGCGGCATTGCAGACCAGCAGCTTTATGTCTGCTGCATCATTCCAGGAGACCACTAAGGTCCTGAACGAGGCTGCAATCCGATATAAGAGTGACAGCTTGTTAGGTATGAAGGAGAACGTTATTTGTGGCCACTTGATTCCAGCTGGTACTGGTCAACGCGAGTTCGATAAGATTGTTGTTGGATCAAGAGAAGATTATGACCGAATGATGGCAAATCGCAAGAATGTTCTTGATTATAATGAGGTAGAATAATATACCTTTTTCTAATAAAATAAGGCGGAAATAACCAGTAAAGGTTGTTTCCGCCTTATTGTGTTAGTTAAAAGATTCTTTTATGTGTTAAAATAAGATAAATCCACTAAGAGAAACGCGTGGTGGTAAAATTTTGATTGGCAAATACATTGTTTATTAAAGAAAAAGTTTGTACCTTTGCAACCCAAATTGGGTGGAATATGTCCAATTGGCTCATTCATAGCAGATAAAAACAAAATATATAAATAAATTAAAAATTAAAAAACAATGCCTACAATTAATCAATTGGTAAGAAAAGGCCGTCAGGTATTGGATGACAAGAGCAAGTCTCCAGCTTTGGACTCATGTCCTCAGCGTCGTGGTGTTTGCGTTCGTGTCTATACCACTACCCCAAAGAAGCCTAATTCAGCGATGCGTAAGGTCGCTCGTGTGCGTTTGACAAATTCTAAGGAAGTTAACTCTTACATCCCAGGTGAGGGTCATAACTTGCAGGAACACTCAATCGTTTTAGTTCGTGGTGGTCGTGTTAAGGACCTTCCAGGTGTTCGCTATCACATTGTTCGTGGTACATTGGATACCGCAGGTGTAGCTAACCGTACACAGCGTCGTTCTAAGTATGGTGCAAAGCGCCCAAAACCAGGTCAGCAGGCCGCTACTACTAAGAAAAGATAATTAAAAACAATCGTTTTGGTTTGAAGGAAAGCAAGAAGGCTGAGTAAACGATTCGGAGGAATTGTTGAAGCAGACATGGATGCAGCCCCAGACTAAAAGTAATTAAATCAAACAAAATGAGAAAAGCAAAACCAAAGAAACGCGTGATCCTTCCAGATCCCGTTTACAATGACCAGAAGGTTTCAAAGTTTGTAAACCATTTGATGTATGATGGTAAGAAGAATACTTCTTACGAGATTTTCTACAAGTCATTAGAGATTGTTGGCACTAAGATGGCCAGCGCAGAAAAGCCTGCATTGGATATTTGGAAAGAGGCTTTGGATAAGATTACTCCTCAGGTTGAGGTAAAGAGCCGCCGAATTGGTGGTGCTACTTTCCAGGTTCCAACTGAGATCCGTCCAGATCGTAAGGAGTCTATCTCAATGAAGAATATGATTCTGTATGCTCGCAAGCGTGGCGGAAAGTCAATGGCTGATAAGTTGGCTGCTGAAATCATGGATGCATATAATGAGCAGGGTGGTGCTTTCAAGCGTAAGGAGGATATGCACCGTATGGCTGAGGCTAACCGCGCATTCGCACACTTTAGATTCTAATTTTTTCAAATATAAACTTATAAGCATTTAATAAAATGGCTAAACAGGATTTGCATTTGACCCGTAATATTGGTATTATGGCTCATATCGATGCAGGTAAGACTACTACTTCAGAGCGTATCTTGTTTTACACTGGTAAGAC
>JAZQPA010000084.1:0-29301 GCA_045628125.1 Bacteroidaceae bacterium | reverse complement strand
TCATCTCGTGGCGGGCACGGCTCACGGCCACATTCAGACGGCGCTCACCGCCGGCATTGTTCAGCGGACCGAAGTTCATCGATACATTACCGCTCTTGTCGGGTCCGTAACCGATGGAGAACAGGATGATATCGCGCTCATCGCCCTGAACATTCTCCAGATTCTTCACAAAGATAGGCTCGTACAGGGCATCGGTAGCCTCGCGCAGGGCCTTGTTCTTATCCAGCTTGTCCTGCAGGATATCCTCGATAAGGTTCTGCTGCACCACGCTGAAGGCTATGATACCTATGCTCTTATCGTGCTTAGGGTCGGAGAGGCGCTTCTCCACCTCCTTGACAATGGCCTCGGCCTCGGCCTGGTTGGAGCGGCGGCCACCCTTGTCGTACACACCCTTCACCGGTACGAACTTGACCTTGGTGTTCTGGTCGTCAACCGATGGGAAGGTAATCAGCGAGCGGTCATAATATTCATTGTTTGAGAAGGCAATCAGCGACTCATGGCGCGAACGGTAATGCCAGTTGAGTTGCAGCGACGGAATCTGCAGGGTGCGGCAGTCCTCCAGAATGCTCTCCAGATCGTCGATATCGGCCTCTTCCTCGTCCACATTAGATGAGGTGAAGAAACTGGTAGGAGGCATCTGCTTAGGGTCGCCCACCACAATCAGGGCGTTTCCGCGGGCAATGGCACCCACCGCCTCGCTGGTCGGCATCTGCGATGCCTCGTCGAAGATGACCAGGTCGAACTTGTCCTGATTCAGGTTCAGGTACTGGGCCACCGACATAGGGCTCATCAGCATGCAGGGGCACAGCTTAGGCATCAGGGTAGGAATCTGGTCGAACAGGTCGCGCAGGGAGGTTCCGCGTCCGCCATTGGAGATGTTGCGGTTCAGCAGACCAATCTCGCTGCTGCTGTCGATGTTATTGGTAACGCGCGGAATCTGGCGGGCCAGACGGGCGTACAGTTCCTTCTGGCTCAGCAGCTGGAACTCGTCGGTAAGGCGCTTGTACTGCTCCACCTGCTCGTCAAACAGCATGCCCTCGAAGGTGCACAGATGGCTGGTGGCCGCTAACTTCTGCTGGGCCTTGTGGCGGAAGAAGGCTTTCAGGAAGGTGTCGCAAACCATATCGGGCTGTTCCTCATTGGTTTCCAATGCGGTGATGACACAATCCAATCCTTTCTGCTTCAGCTGGTTTCGGAACTCGCACCACTGGTACCAGTCGCGTGACAGCTGGGTATTCTCTTTCCAAGTGGTCAACTTGGTAATCATTTCATTCAGGGTCTGCACGGATGGCAGCTCGTCGTCGTTTAGGGCAGTGCCGAACCAGTGCTGGGCATCCTGCTGCAGGGTGGCCAGTGTTTGGTGCTTCTCCTGGTAATCCATCAGGCTTTCCAGCAGGGCCATGGTCTGTTCGGGCAACAGGTAGGCATTGTACTGGCGCATCTTTTTCATGAACGAGCGCTGGGCAAAGAACTTGGGCAGGAACCACTTGATCTGGATGCTGCGCCACTGGTCGTACAGCTGGCGGGCATTCTGGGTCAGCAGCTCGGGCTTGTTGTCCTTCAGCAGGCTCTCACGCTGCGACAGGGCTCCCGACAACTTGGTGTAATTGTCGATGCACGACTGGATGCGGGCAATGGCCTGGGCCAGTTGCTCCTTGGTGCCCTGCTCATTGCGCAGCTCCTCCTGGCCGATGTTCCAACCCAGCAGGGCATGAGCCGAAGGGCTGCCCACCAGTTTCACTACCGCCTGCAGCTCACCGTTGAGCAGTTGCTCGTAATCCGACACCGCCGTACTGGTCAGCTGGCTCTCCAGAGCGGCATTGCTCTCAAAGCCAGCCAGGGTATGCGAAGGGATGGACTCGTAGCGCAGGATGCAGTCGTACAATGAGAACCCGTCACGGCTGTCCTTCTCGTGCAGCGATTCCATATACTGAATAAGCTTGGCCCGCTGCTCGTACAGCTTGTCGGCTTTCTGCTGGTATTCCTCGGGCGAGAGGATATGGCTCACGTCGATGGCTTTCTTCAGCTGATCCAGCACATGACGCTTGGCAATCTTATTGGAGTGCATCTCCAGGCAGAACGGTTCCAGACCAATCTTGGCCAGACGGTTCTGCACCACACTCAGCGCAGCCATCTTCTCGGCCACGAACAGCACGCGCTTGCCCTGGAACAGAGCATTGGCGATAAGGTTGGTGATGGTCTGCGACTTACCGGTTCCCGGAGGGCCGTACAGGATGAACGAATGGCCTAAGCCTGCTTCCACAACGGCCGACATCTGGCTGGAATCCACGGCTACCGGCAGAGCCAGCTCGTGCGGCTTCATCTGCTTGTCGCGGTCCTTCAGGGTAGTCTCCAGCGGTTCGGGCTGCCAGGTCAGACGCTGCTCCACCAGGCTCTTCACAATCTTGTTGTCCAGCAGTTCCTGGCGGTGATTGTGTATATCGTTCCACATCAGGAACTTGCTGAAAGAGAATACGCCCAAAACGCATTCCTCCTCCACGTCCCAGCGCTTCTGGTCTTTCAGCGCGTCGCGGATGACGGCAAAGACCAGCGACACATCCACACCCTGATCGTCCTTGGGCAGTGGGTTCAGTCCATCGATGCTGATGCCGTAGTTCTGGCGCAGGAACTCCATCAGGGTGATGTTTAGCATGGCCTCCTCTTCACGCAGGCGGAAGTAGTAGTTGCCGCGCTTATACACCATCTCTACCGGCAGCATGAGGATAGGGGCGTAACGGGCGGTATCGCTCTGCTCAGTCTCGTACCAGCGCAGGGTGCCGACGGCCAGGAACAGCGAGTTGGCTCCGGTCTCCTCGATGGAGTTGCGGGCACTTCGGTAGATGTTCTTCAGCACGGTGCGGGTCTCGCCCTGACTCTGATAGGTGTGCAGCTTGTTGTGCATGATGTCGTCCAGAATCAGGTTGTGCAACTGCTCCATGCTCTTGGAACGGAACAGGCGCTCGGTGGTGCTGAGCTTGAGGTCCACCTCGGGGCGCTCCATGACGCAGAACTCCTCGCCACGCTGCAACTGGTCCTCCAGGCGGTTCACTTCGAACGAGATGAACTGGATGGCCTTCTGGCGCAGGCTCAGGTTGAGCATGGAGTTGCGCAGGGAGAAATCCAGCAGCTTGCGTTCCCAGATGTCCATGCGGGTAAGCTGTGCCTTGCCCTGTGCCACCTTACTCAGGTCGTAGCGGCTGTGCTCGGTGGTGCTGATATTGCAGGAATCGTGCTCCACACCCTGCAAGTCCAGTTGCCACTCACCGTTATTCATAATGCGCGAAGGCAATGGGCGGTAGCCCTCCAACCGGCAGCGCTTCACATCGATAAACATCTCGAACTCATCCTGTTTTAGCAGACTCTGCTGAGCCGATGCCTGAGCCTTCTCGAACGAAGTGCTCTCGGAAGTGAGCTCGGTACATTCCAGCACCATCATCTCTCCGATACCTTCCGAACATTTCTTCTCTATAAAGGACAGATCGTCGCAGATGCTGTAGCGGCAGCTGTCATTCACCAGCCAGATGCCCAGGAAGGCATGACCTTTCTGCAGTACGATGCCCGAGTTGATACCCACACTCTCCAGCACGCTGGCCAGCAGCACGGTCAGCTCGATGCAGTTGCCCAGCTTACCCGACAGCACCTGCTCGGGCAGGGTGATGCGCTGACCCGCCTTCTCGAAGCTGGCAGGCAGGCTGCGGTACACGATATTCTCCTCGTGCAGGGCTCCGAAGATGGCCGCAATCTGGCGGCGCACCTCGTTGGGATTACCCGACTGATAACCCGTAAAGGCCGATGAGCCGGTGAGTCTCTTCAGGTGTTTAGCCGCCTTGACCGTTATCTGAGCCACCGACGGATGGTTGGGGGTGACAAACGACACAATGCCCTGAGGCTGCGTGCCGGTACCCATCCACTGGTCGTAGGCCATCAGCTCCAATGGATACTCTTTCTGGAAAAGCTGTTCCTTCTGCTCGTCTGCGGCATTCTTCCACACGGTCAGGGTGAACGAGGTGGACACATGCTCGGTCTGTGCGCCCAGCTTCATCGCATCGGGCACAATCTCGAATTTCGGCACACGCACACTTCGGCCGGCAGGAATACTGGCCAGAACAGCCGATTCATAGGGTTGCACGAACTCGCCGGTACAGGTCACCTGCACGTCCTGCAGGTCCTCGGCCTGATTGCCGCGGTTGTGCAGTTCCAGGCCCATACACAGGGCCACACCGTTGTGTATCAGTACATAGTTAACAGCTTTCAGATAATCTAATTGAATGTCGAGCATAGTTTATAGCGGATAAACGATGGTTACTATAAAGATGTTGGCAATGAGCATGATGATGTTCATCAGGATACCAATCCGGGCAAAATCGCCGAAGCGGTAACCTCCGGGACCGTAGACCATGGTGTGCGTCTCGCTGCCTAATGGCGAGGCAAAACTGCAGTTTACGGCTATCATCAGTCCGATAATGAATGTCATGGGGTTCACATCCAGCGACTGGGCGGTGGCCAATGCGATAGGGGCGAGCATGGCTCCCGCAGCGGCATTGGAGATAAATTCGGTCACTATGGTACCCGTCAGGCAGATGACACAGAGGGCCAGCAGTCCGCTGGTGCCGCAAAGGGTCTGGATATGGCTGGCCAGGAAGGTGGAGAGACCCGTGGCTTCCACGGCCTTACCCAAGCACACCGAACCGGCAAATACCAGAAGCAGTTTCCAGTTGATGGCATGCTGCAGCTGAGTGAACGAGATACAGCGGCACAGCACCATAAGCATGGCGGCTATCATGGCGATGTTGAGCAGCGGAAGGATGTCGAAGGCCGACATCACCACCATGGCCACCATGATGATGGACGATACCAGCGTGCGCAGAGCCGATTGGGGCAGCGGCACGGTATCAAAGAAATCCAGGTTGTCCCTGAAATGCTCGGGTTTCAGCTTGTCACCCTCCAGCAGCAGGGTATCACCGGGACGGAGGGTCAGCTCACGGGGAATACCCAGCAGACGCTGACCGCCGCGGGCAATGGCCACCAGAACCACATTGTTGCTGTCCTCAAAATCCAGGTCGGCCATGCGCTGACCAGCCAGCGGGCTGTCCATATTGATGGTAGCCATCTGCAGCTGGCGGTTCTGGTTGATCTCGTTGGTGCTGAACACATGGTGAGTGGCATTGACCAGGCCGTGTGAGTTGCGCAGTTCCAGAATCTCATTGATCTGACCGGAATAGACCAGGCGGTCGCCACCCAGAATGAACTCGTCGTGAGGGACAGGGCTGATCACCTCCAGGTCGAAACGGACAATCTCGATCAGCTGTCCGCCGGATACGCGCATCAGCTTGGCCTCCTCGACCGTCTGTCCCACATGCGGGCAGTCGGTAGGCACCAGCAGCTCTACCGTATAGTCCTGGCTGCCCACAAACGACTCCTCGGGAGAGCGGCGTACGGGCAGCAGACGGTGCAGGGCTATCAGGGAGAGAACGCCTACAACCAGGCAGAAAAGACCGGGCAGCAAAGGGTCAAACAGACCCAGATTCTTGCCCGTCTGTTCGGTATAGAATTCCGCAATGACCAGGTTGGGCGCCGCACCGATCAGGGTACAGATGCCACCCAGTCCGGAGGCATAACTCAGGGGAATAAGCAGTCGCGACGGAGCGATGCGCAGTTTCTTGGACCACAGACGCACCACGCTGACAAACATATAAACCACCACGCTGTTGCTGATGAAGGAACTCAGGAATGCCACCGGCATCATCAGGCGGATCAGCGCATTCTTATAATTGCGCGGCTGTCCCAGCAGGTATTTCACTATCCATTGCAACACACCCGAATGCACCAGCGCGGATACCAGGATGGACAGAACAGCCACCAGAACCACGGTGCTGGCGCTGAAGCAGCTCAGGGCATCGGCCGTGGAGAGCGTGCCGGTGAGCAGGATGGTGGCCACGATAGCCAATCCGATGATGTCGGACGGCAACCGGTTGTACATCATGCAGTAAGCCTTGCCGATAATCAGTGCTATGGTGATGAAGATGAATATGGTCATGGCTTTACAACGGATAGAGGGTTAGGGTAATAATCATATTCGCCACAAACATGATGGCATTGAACGGTAGGCTGATGCGGTAGTTATCGCCAAAGGTATAACCCGCAGGACCGCTGACCAGCGTATTCGTCTCGGTGCTGGTGCAGGCCAGGCAGAGCATCAGGCCCACCATGAAAGGATAAGGGCTTACACCCAGGTGCTGGGCCACAATCAGGCCGATAGGAGCCGTAACCGCAGCCACGGTAACATCCTGCACAAACTCGGTGGCCAGCATGGAACCGAAGCAGAACAGCAGGAAGACGGTAAGCGGATGGGCATTACTGATGATGAGCAGGTAATGGGTCAGCACCTCCGAGAGTCCGCAGGCTATGATGGCCTGACCCAGGCAGAGCGCTCCGGCAAATTCCAGGATCAGACCCCAGTCGATGCTGCGCTGAATCTGCTGGATGGAGCAGCATTTGGTGATGGCCATCAGGCAGGCAGCCAGCACACAGCTGTGCAGCATGGGCATGATATTCAGGGTGGACAGAAGAATCATACCCAGCATGATGAGACCGGCAATACCGGTTTTCTTGCCCTCCTGCGGCAGGGCGATATCATCGGTGAAATTCAGATCGTTGACAAAATCGGCCGTGTTCAGCTTCTGGCCCTCCAGCAGCAGGGTATCGCCTGCCTGCAGTTCTATCTCGCGTGGAATACCCTCCATACGCTCACCCTGACGGGCCACGGCCACCAGCACCAGATTGTGCTTCTTCTCAAAGTCCATATCCATCAGGCTGCGGCCCTGCATGGTGCTGTGATGCTTAACGTGAGCCATCCACAACTTGCGGTTGCCCTGCATCTCCTTTACACTATACACATGATGGTCGGCATTGACCAGTCCGTGGGTGGTGCGCAGTTCCAGCAGTTCCTGAATCCTACCCGTGAATACCAGGCGGTCGCCACCCAGGATGAACTCATCATCGGGAACAGGACAGGTCACCTCGCGGTCAAAGCGCACAATCTCGATCAGCTGTCCTCCGAACACCTTGTTCAGCCCGGCCTCTTCCACGGTCATTCCCACCAGATGCGATTCGGTAGGCACCAGCAGCTCCAGGGTATAATCGTTGCTGCTCTCGAACGATTCCTCGGGCGATTTGCGCACGGGCAGGAACCGTTGCAGCAGGCACATGATTCCGATGCCCACCGCGGTGCTGCACAGGCCGGGTAGCAGAGGAAAGAAGAATCCCAGGCTATTACCGCTGCTCTGGTGCCACGATTCGGCAATGATCAGATTGGCTCCCGTACCGATAAGGGTACACATGCCGCCCAGACCGGTGGCATAACTCATGGGGTACAGCAGTTTGGATGGGGCAATGTTCAGCTTTCTGCACCAGAGTTTCACCACATTGATGAACAGCTGGGCCACGGTATTGTTGTTGATAAAGGCACTCAGTGCGGCGGCAGGAATCATGAGGCGCAGCAGGGCAGTGGACTTTCCCGAGGGCTGTCCCAGCAGGTGATCGGCTATCCATTTCACCACACCCGAATAAACCAGTCCGGCCACCACCACGCAGAGCACACCCGTAAGCACCACGGTTTCCGTGCTGAAACTATTGATTCCCTGCGGATAAACCAGTACGCCGGAGATGATGAATGCAGCGATGACACCCATGGATACCACATCAGCAGGTATGCGGAAATACGATAGGAAAACGTATTTCAGCAGCACGATGGAAACGGTGATCAATATAAAGATGTTCATCCTGTAATCAAAAGTTGCATTCAAACGTGCAAATATAAAAAAAAAGGCTCATCTATCCTCATGATAATGAGCCTTTTTTTCTTATTCGGTCAAATCTGCCGGAAGCATGGTCACCGTCACCCGGTTGTTCTGTTTCAGCATCACTTCCCTGACAAACTGCTGTATCTTTTCCGAGGTCAGGTTTTCAATTGCTTCTTTCAGGCCTGCCTGCTCGTCTCTTCCATAGCCTTCCTTGGTGGCAATGAGTCGTTGCCAGTAACCGTTCAGCCGCTGGCTGTTCTCCAGCTCCTTCAACTCATATTGCTTGAAATCATCCAGATAGCGCTGGCTCACTCCGTTCTTGGCTATCTCCTCAATGCCCTCACGGATCAGCAGGTGCACGCTGTCCACCTTGGCAGGGGTGAATGGGGCAACAATCTGCAGCAGATAGCTCTCGCGGATGCGGAACTCGGTCTGTGCCGATGCGCTGACACTATAGGCCATGCCGGCATCCTCACGGATGGACTTCAGCAGCATCTGGTCCAGAATGGAGCCCAGGGCGCTGATGGTCACATCGCTCTCCACCGAATATGGGGTGTTACCGCTCCACACCTGAATGGTATAGGCCTGAGGAGTTTCCATCTGGCGGTTGTAGGTCAGGTCGCGTGTGCCTGGAACCACCTTCAACTCCCAATCCTTGAATGTCTCACGCTGGCCATTCACACCCGGCAGCGGTGCCAGATACTGCTCGGTAAAGATGCGCAGCGAGTCCGCATTGATGTTTCCGGTGAAGTAGAAATTGAAATCACCCACACTCTGGAAACGCTCCTTATACAATCGCTTGATGGTGCTGTAGTCCACCTGGTTCAGGTTCTCCAGAGTCAGGTCCACCCGGCGCGGATGATGTTGATACAGAGCCACATTGATGCTGTCCTGGAAACTCTTCATCGGCAGTTTCTCGGCATTCTCCAGCTGTACACGTGCCGATTCTATCAGGTTGCGGAAGGCATCGGGGTCGTCCTTTACATCCTGGAAATGCAGGTATATCAGCTCAAACAGCGTGCGCAAGTCCTTAGGGGTGCTCTTACCGCTGATGCCCTCCTCGGCCTGACCGATAGAGATGCCCAGACTTACCTGCTTGCCGGCCAGCGCCTTCTCCAGCTCACTGCTGTTGAAATTGCCCCAACCCACGCTGTTCATCACATCGCTCATCATGCCGGCATTCAGCAGATCCTTCTGGTCGATAAGGCTGGTACCACCCTTACTGGTGGCCGACAGGACAATCTCGGAATTATTGAAATCGGTCTGCTTATAGAACACCTTTGCACCGTTTGTCAAGGTCCATTGAGTGTAACCGAAATCGGCCTGTGATTCTTTCTGAATCTTAACCGGTTGCGGTTTTACCGGAACCAGCGGCTCGTTGCTTACATTATCCACAAAGGCCTCCAGTTCGGCCGAGCAGGCAGCGGCTACAGCCTGCTTGAAGCTTTCCGGGGTAGGGATGACTGTACCTTCCTTTTCCGGGAACAAGGCCAGGAAGACAAAGTTACGGTCCACCGATTCAGTCAGTTCCTGAATGGTCTGGCTCAGTACCTCCGCATTGATTTGCGGAGCGATGACCTTGTACAACTGGAACTCGGTCTCAATATCCGGAATGGCATCGCCCGACAGGAAATGACGGATGTACTGCTGGGTATAGTAACCGTTCTTCTGCTTGTCGCGGTTGTCATAAATCTTCTCCACCTGAGACAGGAACTCCTCGCGGGCACGGAACACCTCGGAATCGGTGATGCCAAAGCGGCGGGCACGCTCAATCTCCTGCATGACGGCCTGAACAGCCTCCTGCTCCCTGCCGGTTTGAGGAATGACCGACGCCTCGAAGCAGTCGGCAGTCTTACTCATGATATAGGTGCCGTATCCCACAGAAGCCTGCAGGAAAGGGCAACCTTCGGTCTTGGACAGGTCGCTAAGGCGCTCGTTGATGACACTGCTGATGATGTAGAGCATGTAATCCTGCATCAGTTTCATCGGGGTGCCCAGCATCTCCCGGGGCATAGGCTCGGTCTTGTACATGAACTCAATCATGCCGTACTCCAACTCCTTGTCGCTGTCCACCACATAGATGGCCTGCTCGTTGTCGGGAACCGGGTAGCTCTCGTATTTGGCCGGATTCTGGGGCATACGGATAGGGCCAAAGATGGTTTTAATCTTCTTCTCTATCTGATCCACATCAATATCGCCCACCACTACAATACCCTGTAAGTCAGGACGATACCATTTCTCATAATAGGCACGCAGAAAATCAGGGGCAAAATTGTCCACCACACTCATCAGGCCGATAGGCATGCGCTTGCCGTAACGGCTGCCGGGGTAGAGTTCCTCCAACCGGCGGTCCAGAATGCGCTGGGTGGCGCTGGTGCTCATGCACCATTCCTCATGAATGACACCCCGTTCCTTATTGATTTCCTGTTCGGTGAGCAGCAGACCATCGGCCCAGTCGTGCAGAATCCACAGACAGGTGTCGATGTTGGCCTCATTGCTAACGGGAACATCATCGATGTTGTAAACGGTCTCATCGGTACTGGTATAGGCGTTCAGGTTGTAGCCGAACTTCACGCCCATCTTCTCGCACGCCTTGATCAACTGCCCGTCGCCGGGAAAGGTCTTTGAGCCGTTGAACGCCATGTGCTCCAGGAAATGAGCCAGTCCTCGCTGGTTCTCCTCTTCCTGTACCGAACCCACTTTCTGGGCGATATAAAAATGCGCCAATCCCTTAGGCTCCTCGTTGTGACGGATATAATAGGTCAGTCCGTTGTCCAATTGACCGTAACGCACCGCCGGGTCGATGGGCAGGGGTGCCATCTGCTGTGCGCTGACATTCAGCGTGAAGAACGCCAGAAGCAGCCAAACGATAGTTTTGATACCATTCATCTTTCGTACTATTTAAACATTGGTCATGCAAATGTACAAAAAAATGGGATGCGGCTGCATCCCATCTCTATTTTTAACCTTCTCCGCGAACGGCTTTAGGATTCCAGTTCTTGAAGAATCGCAATGTCTTGTCCTTGTTGTAACCGCTTCCTTCCTCCAGCAAGCTGCTGTCCTGCAGGTGCATTACCTGACCGTTCTCGTCCAGAACGACGAATACAGGGAAACCGAAACGAGGGAAGTTGTTCAGGCGCTTAGCCAGCTCAGGATTACCACCACGGCGAGCCCAATTCACATGGATATAAACAAAGTTGTCGCTGATGTTCTGAGCAATCTCAGCATCCTCGTGGATGAACTTGTTGAATTTCAAGCACCAAGGGCACCAGTTGCCACCCATCTGGCAGATTACATACTTGCCGGAAGCCTTAGCATCCTTAACAGCCTGGTCAATCTGAGCCATTGGATCGATCTCCTCGTTGTAAGGCTTATCGGTCTGAGCCCAAGCACTGACAGTCATGACTGCCAGCAACAATGTCATAAGAATTTTCTTCATCTTGTTTACATTTATAAATGATGTCGCAAAGATAAGGGCTTTTTGCGAGCAAACAAACCATTTCATCCTAAATATTTATAACAAAATGGCAGGTATTACTGAAAAAGTATTACTTTTGTGCAGAATATGAATACGAATTCGTTTATTATCCGAAACAGCAGGCCCGAGGACCTGGAGCGCATGCAGCAGATTTTTGCCCAGGCCCGCGAGAAGATGGTGGCTTGCGGTAACCCCAACCAGTGGACGGGAGGATACCCAACCGATGAGATGCTTCTGCAGGACATGGCCAACGGTACCGGCTATGTGCTGGAGCAGGAGGGAGAGATAGTGGGCTCCTTCATGCTGGCACCGGGCATTGAGCCTACCTATATCCATATTTATGAGGGTGAGTGGCTGGCACCCGAAAAGCCTTATCTGACTATCCATCGCATTGCTTCCGCTCATGGCATCAAGGGGGTGTTACCTGCTGTGTGCCAATGGGTTTTTGAACGCACTGATAATATCCGTATTGACACGCACCGGCAGAATGCCATCATGCACCATCTCCTCCGGAAAGAGGGTTTCACCTATTGCGGCATTATCTATCTGGAAGATGGCGATGAGCGACTGGCCTACCAAAAACTGAGACCATGATACAAGAAGAACAACCTTTTACCTTTGAGAAGTTTCTGGCTGATGAAGACCCGGAAATGATGGAAGAGTATTTTCTGGCTGCCAAGGATAAGTTGGAAACGCTGTTCCCTTGTTCTGCCATAACCTATTCCGACCATTTTTCAATCACCATTGAATCGGACAGCTTCTATGCCCCGAATGGAAAGGATGAATATGAGTTGGGTATGGTGGACGATGAGTATCCTGCCCTCAGAAGGGTGAGGGATGGACAGATCCTGACTTTCCGCGTTTAGGATTACCAACCCAGCAGGTGGGTGAGCAGGACTTTCAAACCGATGCATATCAGCACGATACCACCTATCATCTCGGCCTTGAAATCGTACTTCCGGCCAAACAGGACACCTAAGGTGTTTCCCGCCACACTGAACAGGAATGAGGTGATGCCGATAACGGCCACGGGGAACAGCAACTGCATCCAGCGCTCGTATCCGGTACAGACAAAAGAGATGCCCACGGCCAGCGCATCGATGCTGGTGGCAATGGCCAGGGTAAGGATGACTTTCAGCTTCTGCGGATTGAATGCCTTTTCTTCCTCGTCCGACAGACTCTCACGAATCATACTGCCACCCAGATACAGCAGCAGGGCAAAGGCTATCCAATGGTCATAGGCTTCCAGCTCCTGCTGGAAATTGGTGGTCAGCAGCCAACCGATGCAGGGCATCAGGGCCTGGAATAGACCAAAGAAGAAGGCCATGGTCAGGATGGTTCTCCAAAGAAATTTCCGCAGAATGGCACCACTGGCTAAGGAGACAGAGAAACAGTCCATTGCCAATGCCACACCCAAAAGCCATATTTCCAGCGTAGTCATCATGTCATATCTGTATTTGGATGCAAAGGTACTGATTCTGATGAAAAGGACAAGCGTTTCATCCTTTAAATCCTTTATGCTTGCATAAATTATGCAGATTTGCTATTTTTGCCGAAAATACCTTATATCATGAAAAGACGTACATTTCTGCAGGCTCTGGTGGGCACAGGAGTATTGGGAACTTTTTCCAATCTTCAGGCTTCTCCCCTCAGGCCGCTTTGGGAGAATACCCGCGATACGGATGGCGATACCGTAGTTTTTCTTTCGGATTTACATTGTAATCCCGGTGGTTATCAGGCCGAATACCTGAAGAAGACGGTGGCTAAAGTCCTACAGATGACCCCGTTGCCCAAATATGTAATCTGCTTGGGCGATTTGGCCTACCTGACCGGGCAGTTGCAGGAATACCAGTATCTGAGACCGTTGCTGGAACCCTTGTGGAAGGCCGGCATTGAGGTGACCCTGGCTATGGGCAACCATGACCGGCGCGAGGAATTTGCCGCCGTGTTCCCCGAATTTGCGCAGAAAGCCAGACTGAAACACCGCCATACCTTTGTGGTGGAGACTTCGGCGGTGGATTTCATCGTCCTGGATTCCTTGCAGCAGGGCGAGGACAGAAGTACCTGGATTACTCCGGGAGCTCTGGATGATGAACAGCGCAAGTGGCTTCAGTCGGAACTGAACGGCCGGCAGAAACCGGTGGTGGTGTGTGCTCATCATCCCATTCATGAACTGGGCATTGAGTCCATGCTGCTGACCTGTCCGCAGTGTTGCGGTTTCATCCACGGGCATGATCACCGCTGGCGACCGGAATGGAGTATCCTGAATTACAACACTCAACTGGTGTTGCGCCGACTTTGCCTGCCATCCACCGGACATTGGGGAGATATAGGCTTTGCTGTGCTGCGTATCCAACCCGACCGGTTGGCTGTGGAACTGGTGCAGGATGAGTTCTTCTTCCCGACACCCCTGCCGGAAGATGAGCCTGTGCCCGTGCTGTGGAAGATGATTGTTGATGACCATAAGGGTGAGGTGTGTACCTTTATTTTGCACCGCTAATCAGAAATATCGGGCATATATTTGCCCACCTCATATAAACAAGGTATATTTGCATGTCAACTAATAATCAGCAACTATGAAGAAATATCTTTTACCGGTTGGCTTGGTGATGCTTCTCGCATCGTGTGGAGGTGACAAATGGACCGAAACAGAGATGGCCGGGTACAACCTTATTACCCAAAAAGGTGGAGCAACCTTAGGTTATTCCCCAAATTCTGGCATTCAGATTCTGTATTCCGGAGGTTATGCGTTCAAGGATTTGAATAAGAATGGCGAGATTGACGTCTATGAGGATTGGCGCAAGGATTTTAAGGACCGTGCTGCCGATCTGGCCAGCCAGCTTTCCATCGAGGAGATTGCAGGTCTGATGCTGTACAGTGCGCATCAGAGCATTCCTAATATCAGTAATCCTTATTTTGGCAAGGCCACCTATAACGGCAAGGAGTATGCCGAATCGGGCGCCAAGCCTTATGATCTGACCGATGGGCAGAAAAAGTTCCTGGAGGAGGATAACCTTCGCCATGTGCTGATTATGTCGGTAGAGTCGCCTGCAGTGGCTGCCCAGTGGAACAATAATATGCAGGAATTTGTCGAGGCATTAGGCCATGGTATTCCATGTAATACCAGTTCCGATCCTCGCCACACGCCTGCGGCAACTGCAGAATTTGATTTCGGTGCAGGTGGTGAAATCTCTTTTTGGCCTAGCGAGATGGGCCTGGCTGCTACCTTTGATCCGTCGTTGGTAGAGGAGTTTGGCCGCATTGCCAGCTTGGAGTATCGTGCACTGGGTATCACCACAGCGCTTTCTCCGCAGGTGGATATCGCTACTGATCCGCGTTGGTGGCGTAACAACGGAACCTTCAGTGAGAGCCCGCAGTTGTCTGCCGATCTGGCCCGTGCGTATTGCGACGGTTTCCAGACTTCTTCCAAGGAAAAGGAACTGAGTGACGGCTGGGGCTATGAGTCGGTTAATGCCATGGTAAAGCATTGGCCTGGTGGCGGTTCGGGTGAAGGTGGCCGCGATGCTCACTATTCGATGGGTAAGTATGCGGTTTATCCGGGCAAGAATCAGGACCTGGCGCTGATACCATTCGTAGACGGTGCTTTCAAGTTGAAGGGTAAGACCAAGACGGCATCGGCTGTCATGCCTTATTACACCATTTCTTATGGATTGGACCCATCGGGTCAGAATGTAGGAAATAATTTCTCTAAGTACATCATCACCGACCTGCTTCGTGATAAGTACGATTACGACGGTGTGGTTTGTACCGACTGGAGTGTTACCGCTGACCAGAAGTCCATCAACAGCCTCTTGAGCGGTAAGTCGCACGGTGTAGAGAATCTGTCAATCGTAGAGCGTCATTATAAGGTGCTGATGGCAGGTGTGGACCAGTTTGGTGGAAACAACGACAAGGGTCCTATCCTGGAAGCTTATGAGATGGGTGTTAAGGAGCATGGCGAGGAATTCATGCGTCAGCGCTTCGAGGCATCTGCCCGCCGTTTGCTGATGAATATCTTCCGTGTTGGTCTGTTCGAGAATCCATACCTGAACCCCGAGGAATCGGCTGCAGTGGTCGGTTGCCAGGAATTCATGGAAGCCGGCTATAATGCTCAGTTGAAGAGTGTGGTCATGCTGAAGAATAAGAACAATGCTCTTCCGGTAAAGGACAGCAAGAAGAAAGTATATGTGCCTCAGGTTCATCAGGCTCCAACCGTGGGCATCATGGGTAATGCCATTCACGAGAGCTATTATGATCCGGTGGATAAGGAAATGCTGGCCAAATACTTTGATGTAGTGGAAACACCGGAGGAAGCTGATTTCGCTATTGTATTCATCAGTTCTCCGGATAGCGGCAACGGTTACAGCGTGGCTGATGCCAAGCGCGGTGGAAACGGATATGTGCCTATCTCTTTGCAGTATAACGATTACAAGGCAGTGAACGCCCGTGAGCATAGCATTGCCGGTGGCGACCCATTGGATAAGGGCATGGACCGCTCATTTCGCGGCAAGACCACCCGGACAGCAAATAAGACCGATTTGGAGAGCGTGCTGTCTACCCGTACCAAAATGGGCGATAAGCCGGTCATTGTAGTGGCTGGTGCCAATGTTCCATTTGTGGTAGCAGAGTTTGAGCCATTTGTAGATTCAATCCTGATAGGTTTCAGCGTACAGAACCAGGCTATTCTGGATTTGATTTCCGGTAAGGCAGAGCCTTCAGGTCTGTTGCCTATGCAGTTCCCATTAAATATGGCTACCGTTGAGGAGCAGTTTGAGGATACCCCAAGAGACATGAAATGCTATGTGGATTCCGAAGGAAACACCTACGATTTTGCCTACGGTATGAACTGGAAGGGAGTGATTAATGATTCCCGAGTGAAGAAATACAAATAGAAAAAAGCTTGCTTCGGCAAGCTTTTTTTTAGCTAAGTGTTGGGAAAGTATGGATTTTTTCATATCTTTGCAACCCGTATTTATTAATTTTTTATCCTATGAAATACGGGTTCGACAACGACAAGTATCTAAAAATTCAATCTGAACACATCAAGGAGCGTATCGCTCAGTTTGGTGACAAGCTTTATCTGGAGTTTGGTGGCAAGTTGTTTGATGATCATCATGCCAGCCGTGTATTGCCAGGTTTCCAGCCAGACAGCAAGTTGCGTATGCTGATGCAGCTGAAGGACGATGCGGAAATCGTCATGGTTATCAGTGCAGAGGATATCGACAAGAACAAGGTACGTGGTGACCTGGGTATCACTTACGATAAGGATGTGCTTCGTCTCCGCAATGAGTTCATCAACCGTGGACTGTACGTAAGTTCAGTGGTTATCACTCACTTTAATGGTCAGTCCAGTGCTGCTGCCTATCGTGAGCAGTTGGAGCGCATGGGCATCAACGTATATTATCACTACCTGATTGAGGGTTACCCACACAATGTGGACCTGATTGACAGCGATGAGGGTTTCGGTAAGAATGACTATGTCAAGACCACCCGTCCGCTGGTTGTCATCACTGCTCCTGGTCCTGGTAGCGGTAAGATGGCAGTCTGCCTGAGTCAGCTGTACAATGAGAACAAGCGCGGTGTGAAGGCCGGTTACGCCAAGTTCGAGACATTCCCTATCTGGAGTATTCCATTGAAGCATCCGGTAAATGTGGCTTACGAGGCTGCTACTGCCGACCTGAACGATGTGAACATGATTGACCCGTTCCATCTGGAGGCTTACGGTAAGACTACCGTCAACTATAACCGTGACATTGAGATTTTCCCGGTACTGAATGCCATCTTCGAGGGCATCTATGGTGAGAGCCCTTACAAGTCACCTACCGATATGGGTGTGAATATGGCCGGTTTCTGCATCTGCGATGACGATGTGTGCCGTGAGGCCAGCCTGCAGGAGATTATCCGCCGTTACTATACCGCCCTCAGCACCATGGCTGATGGTAAGAACAACGAGCAGGAGGTGAATAAGATTGCCTTGCTGATGCGTCAGATGAAGTTGACCACAGCCGACCGTAAGGCTACCATCGCTGCCAAGGAGCGTAAGGAAAAGGCCGGTACCCCAGCAGCAGCCATCGAGTTGCCTGACGGAACCCTGATTACCTCCGAGACCAGTGCATTGCTGGGCCCAAGTGCAGCGCTGATTCTGAATGCCACCAAGCATCTGGCTGGTATTGATCATGCGGTGAAGCTGATTCCACAGGATATGATTGAGCCAATCCAGCGCATGAAGACATCCTTCCTGCACGGAAACAATCCACGTCTGCACACCGATGAGGTGCTGGTAGCTCTGGCTGTATTGAGCCAGCACGACGAGAACTGCCGCAAGGCACTGGATACCCTGCCTCTGCTGGACGGTTGCCAGGTTCATGCTACCGTAATGCTGAGCGAGGTGGACCGTAAGATTTTCAAGAAGTTGGGTTGCGACCTGACCGTAGATCCTGTAAAGAAGTAAGTTTAAAAGGCTTTCTCTATAAATGTCGTTCTTTCGCCGGTAACAGGGTGGAAGAACGATATTTTTTCTGCATGAAGGTACAGTCTGTCGGCTGCAGTACCGTACAGGTTATCGCCCACGATGGGGCATCCCAAGCCGTCGGCATGAGCCGCATGTACCCGCAACTGATGGGTTCTTCCGGTTTGTGGGTTGAAGCGCACACGGATATATCCTTCCGGGGTGCGGCCTTCGATGATGTAATGGGTAATGGCACGTTTCCCGTATTCCGCATTGACTATCTGCCGTGGACGGTCGTATGGGTTTACGCATAGCGGTAAATCGATGGTTCCGCTGCCTTCCGGCTCACGATCACAGAATTGAGGGTCGAGCAGTGCCACATATTCCTTTTCTATCTGGTGTGTGATGAATTGCTGCTGCAGGTGATGATAGGCCTCCTCGGTCTTGGCCAGCACCATCAGGCCCGAGGTATCCATGTCCAGCCGGTGCACGATAAGCGGCCCGGTGGCCTCAGGGTACCTCTCATGAATCACACTATATACCGATGGCAGTTCATCTTTTCCCGGTACAGCCAGCATGCCCGATGGCTTGTTCACCACCAGCAGTACCTCATCCTCATAAACGGTTTTCAGTTGCCCGATAACCGCCTTGTTCTTTTCCAGCAGCGGGTTGGGCTCCACGTCCAGTCCCTGCATCATGAACTCCAGAATAGGCTTGCACTTGCTGCGGCAGGAAGGGTAGTAGTTGCCCTCAATGCGCAACTCATCCTTGGGCGAAGGGCCCATCCAGAACTCTGCCATGCAAAGGGGCTTCCAACCGGCCAGATAGGCGGCCTGCATCAGTTTGGGAGCACAGCACTCACCGGTACCTCCGGGAGGAATCTTACCCCGGAAAATCTGCATCAGGTTGTAGTACTCACCCCGGGCATTGTTCAGCCGGTACTGCTCAAACAGCCATTCCTGCAGGGCTTGTGAGCGACTTTTCCGTTCGGCTTTCAGCTCGCTGATACGCTTGCTCTCAGCCTCGGACAATGACGCAATCTGATGATTGATAGCCGATATGGCGGCTTCTTCCTGAACGAAGTAACCGCTTGGGTTAAGCAAATCATATACCGGTGGCACAAAGAAGGAGTAGTCGTTCCTTCCGTCCAGATTGCCGGAGTAGGCTGCAAGAAATCCCAAGATGCCCTCGTCATTGCGGGCCACCAGTACACCGAACATTTTTCCACCCTTTTCTTTCAACCAGGGTTCAAAAGTGCGCAGATACGCCTTAACCTGTTCTGCTGCCAACTGGCACAAGGGGTGCGGCTGGTAGTAGAAGGGAAAAGTAAACTGCTGGGGGATACCCAGCAGTTCTGCTTCCTTTGGTAAGGTATGGAAAAATGTCTTGCTCATTATTCAAGAGTCAGGAAACCGCCAGGCAAGTGCATACCTGCCAGCAACAGATGATTCTGGCGAGCCAGATCCAGGTACTTCTTGCGGTTGGCAATAGAGTTGTCCTTGTCCTGGTCGAAACGTGCGCAATACTCAGGATGGTTTACCTGCAATGCAGCGCCATGCATCAGGTCGCCAATGATCAGCAACTCACCATTTTGGAATGCGGTATGACCTGCGGTATGGCCTACGCAATCCAAGGCTACGAAACCGCCAGGGATGGTATCGCCAAACTGGAACAGATGCAAACGGTCCTTATAAGCCTCTACCACCTTCTTCTGCTGTGCATTCTTGTCGTCTGGAGTGTTTACATTGGCATCGTGCTCCATCTGTGACATGTAAATCTCTGCTTTTGGGAAAACAGCCTCGTCGCCCTTCATCAGGCCGCCGATGTGGTCGCCGTGCATGTGGGTAATAGCGATAACGTCAATATCCTCAGGTGATACACCCAGTTTCTCCAATGAAGGCAGCAACTGGCTGTCCTCGTTGCCGTTACCGGTATCAAACAGGATTTTCTTACCGTCAGCCTCTACCAGGAAGGTGCTCATGCTGGCATCGAAACCCTCTTCAGCACCCAGTTCCTTTACCAACTCCTCAGGAGTACCGAACAGGTCGGCTGCCATCTTACGGGCTTCCTTGTTGTCCTGTATCCAGGTAATACTCAGATTTCCAACTTCACGTGTCTCCATGTTGTCATACTTTACTTCTTCCTCTGCAACTGGCTCAGCCACTTCTGCAGGTTTGTTCTGGCCACCGCAACTGCTCAGCATTGCCAAAGCAGCCAAAGTCAAAAATGATGCAATTTTCATAATGCTTTTTACTAAATATGTTTGATAAATTGTTATTCAGCTCTCTTCTTCAGTTTCTTCACCGCACTCTCCAAACTCTCTGAAGGTTCCAGAATGTTGTAATTCTCCCAGAAAGCAGGGTCGTTAAAGTCTTCCACCTTCGAGTCCAAAGCCTCGTAGGAATGGAAAGAACCTTTTCGTGGCGGAATCTTATCAATCATACTATGGTCGGTCACTACCATTTCCGAAACCACCAGATAATTGGTGGCAAACAACTTTTTCTTCCAGTCGCAATTAAAGTTGTACACATTGCGGACATAACTGATCCGGCTATAGTGCCCGTCATAGTGGTAATTCACGTAGGTAGTGAGTTCACGTGGTCTGAAACGCAGAGATAAGGGTTTGTGAACCAGCATGAAATGAATGGCTTTCTCCTGATCAGACATGTCCAGTGACATTTCCACTCGGGTGAATGCCATCAGTTCTTTGTCGATGTACATCTTTCCCACATACAATGGGCGGTCGGTAATATACCGTGGGGTGAAGTTAATGACATACTGCGGACGGTCATTGATTTCCACGGCTTCATCCATGGTAAAGTTGTATAGTTGCATCTCCTCGTCATTCAGCAGATAATCCCTGTTCTTGACCACATCCAGGACAAGGGCTTCGTAGGGACCGCCCTGAACCTTGATGGCCAATGTGTCCTTTCCGCGTTGGCTGATCAGTTTTCGTCCTTTGATGATTTTCACGAAATCACTGGAAATCTGGTATTTGTACGGACTCTTATACATTTCCAGCACAGCCTCGCTAAGGTTGACATAACGGCCTTTCTTGCGTACCGTCTCGCGGTAGAACGTAGAGAACAGTTCCGGCGAACTGCTATAGTTTACCGGTATTTTCTCAATGGCCGCCTTGACAATATTCGAGGGAGAATAAATGGTCACATTATTCAGAATGGTGGTATTCGGCATCAGCGAAATCTCAAGTTTTTCCTTGTCCTTCACCCCACGCAGAGGGAAATGGTGGTTGCGGAAACCGATGGCCGTAATATCCAGTTGTGCTGGCATGGTAGCCACTTTCAGGCTGAAAAAGCCATCCTCGTTGGTGATGACTCCTACATTGGTGCCGGGAACATGGATTTCGGCATCAGGAACACTTTCGCGTGTAGCCATGTTTTTAACGTAACCGCTCAGGAGAATAAAATCATTTCCTGCATTCTGTGCGTTTACTGGAAGTAATCCCCATAGGACGAGAACCAGATAGATGTAGAACCGTTTCATATCGATTACTTGATTTTCAGTTTCTTACCAATTTGTAATGTCTCATTCCCGCTTAACCCGTTCAATTTCTTAATCTTATCCACCGTGGTGCCGTTGCGTTTGGCTATGCTCCACAGGTTGTCACCCTTTCGTATGGTATAATTACCGTCACCCGAAACAGTCCCCTTTGCAGCGGTGGCATTGGTCTTTCCCTTTCCCGGAGCCGCCGGTTGCTTGGCCCCTGCCAGTTGGTTGATGACCGGAATGGTCGACCGGTCGCGCTGGTGAATATCCGCATAGGCATGCTGGGTATCCGTCAGGTCGATGGTATAATTGTTGTTCAAAGGCCGGTCGGTGTCAGACAAGCGGTGCTTGAACAGCCATTCGTAAGTCTTCTTCAGGTAGAAGATTCGAGCCGGAGCACCATGATTGGCCCCTTTCAGCTTGGTGTAAATCAGTCGCGTAGGTTCACCGCCTTTCTTCATGTTGGCCACCACGGCATCCGAGTTCTTGATAGGTACATCCCGGTCGGCTGTACCGTGGAAAATCCACAAGGGCACTTTCAGCAAACCGGTCAGGTCCTTCACGGTACCGCCACCGCACATGGCTATCGCAGCCGCTATACGGTCGGGGTAGGTGGCCGTGAAATCAATGGTACCGTAACCACCCAGGCTCATGCCTACCACATAGATGCGGTCTTTGTCGACCGTGTTATGATGATTCTGCACCCATTCCACAATATCCATGACCTTGCTTGGCGCCCAAGAACCACCGGGGTTCTGTGGAGCCATGACGTATGCGTCAATCTCACGTCCGCGTCTCAGGGCATCCAGCGGTCCATAGTTCAGCACCTTGTTCAGGTTGTTGCCGCACAGACTGGCTCCATGCAGGAACACAATCAGCGGTTTGGCCTGCCGGCGGGTATCGGGAGTCTTGGTGATGGATTCAGGCGTGAAAAGCCAGAAGCGGTAACCCTTGTCAGCTATCCTGTCATGAGCCACAATCTCCTGCGCCCGGCACAGCGGCAGGGCACAAACCAGCAGGGTGATCAGTAACAGCAGCGTTCTCATGGCTTACAGAATATTCATGATTTCCAGCAGATGGCTCACTCTGTAAGTCACATTCTCCTCGTCAGGAACCTGCTTGGGGTTAAAGTACAGGGTGTCGAGTCCTGCAGCCTGGGCTCCCAGGATATCGGTAGCCAGGTTGTCGCCAATCATCAGGGTAGTCTCTTTCCGGGCACCGCTGGTACGGAAGGCATATTCAAAGAAATCCTTGTGAGGCTTGTTCACTCCGGCATCTTCCGATAAGATGACAGTCTGGAAATAACGGGTGGTATCCGATGCGTTCAGCTTACGGTACTGCACCTCGTGGAATCCGTTGCTGCACAGATGCATACGGTATTTGGACTGCAGGTAATCCAGCAGCTCACGGGCACCATCCACCAGACCGGGCTTAACGCTGCACAGGTCCAGGAAACGGTCGCTCACCTTCAGGCAGTAATCCACATCCGGATTCAGTCCGCGGCCCACGGATAATGGCCTTCTGAAACGCTCAACAATCAGATAATCACGGTCTATCTCGCCTTTACTGTACTGAGCCCACAACTCGCGGTTGGTCTGCCAGTAGGGAACGGTAAACTCCTCCAGCGACTCAAAATACTGGTCCAGATGGAAGTCTTCGTACAGCTCCACAAGCGACAATTCCGCATTGCCGTGAGTATCGTAGATGGTATCGTCAAAATCGACAAATAAATCGGTATATCGGGCCATTTTCACCTTATAATAGTAATGTGTCTGCAAATATACAAAAACTTTAGGCAATGTGGCTGATTTGTCCGGTTTATTTTTTAACTTTGCAAATATGGAAAAGACATTAAGAAACCTTATTACATTTGCTTTCCTGCTGTTGGGTATAGCGGGACAGGCACAGCCCAAGGTGGTCGCTCACCGTGGCTATTGGGATGTGGAGGGTTCGGCACAGAATTCAATTACTGCCCTGGAAAAGGCAGCGGAGATCAATTGTTACGGATCCGAGTTTGATGTGATTATCACCCGCGACGGTGTTCCTGTGATTCATCACGATGACAGCATTCGGGGACTTCGCATTGAGGAACACAACTATGATGAGCTGAAGGACCATGTGCTGGCCAATGGCGAGAAACTGCCCACGCTGAAGAACTATCTGAAGCGCGGACGCCAGTTGCTGCCCATGCAGCTGATCCTGGAAATCAAGCCCCATCTCACTGCTGAGACCGAGAACCGTGCCGTGGATGCGGTGGTGGAACTGGTATCCCGTTATGGCCTGCAGAACCGTACCGAGTTCATCTCCTTCAGCATGAACATCTGTGAGCGGCTGCATGCGCAACTGCCTGATTGTAAGGTGGCTTATCTGAATGGCGACTTATCTCCAAGTCAGGTGATGGAAAAGGGTCTGACCGGTATTGACTATCATTTCTCCGTCTTTACCGACAAGCATCCGGAATGGTTGGAAGAGGCCAGCCAGATAGGTTGCGAGGTGAATGTATGGACGGTAAACAGCCGTGAGATGCTGGAAATGTTTGCAGCCGATCACCGTGTGGATATCATCACCACCAATGCTCCGGTATTGCTGCAGGAAATTATCACCAACCGCCCTGCCAGCATGGCATCGCGCATGGATAGTGTGCTGAGCGTTTCCCCCTTTATGAAACTCAGTAACATGGGAGTCATTGTGTATGACGCTACAGCCAACACCATGCTTTACCAGCGCGAGCCCAATAAGTTGCACCGCCCTGCCAGTACCCAGAAACTGTTTACCTGCATGGCCGCTCTGAAGGAGCTGGGATTGGATTATACCCTGAACACTCAGGTGAAATATACCGGTCAGGTGGTTCAGGACCGACAGAAAAAAAAGATACTTGAGGGTGATTTCTATGTGATTGGCGGAATGAATCCGGCATTCACCAAGAAGGATTTGAAGGAAATGGTGGAACAGTGCTCCACATTGGGCATTGACAGCATAGCCGGGAAAATCTATGCCGATCTGTCCATGAAAAACCGGGTAGGAGCAGGACAGGGCTGGTGCTGGGACGATACCGGAGATGATTTCCCCAAACTGAATCCGCTTCTGGTGGATCGTGATTCCACCTTTATCCCTCAGTTCGTGGAACTGCTCCAGGAAAAGGGCATCGGTGTGCAGGGCACGGATTATGCGGTGTGTCCCGAGGATGCCCAGATGCTGGCGTTCAACAGCACCACGCTTCGCAGCCTTATTCCCTTGTGCCTGAAAACCAGCGACAACCTGTTTGCCGAGAGCATTCTGTATCAGTTGGGCAAGAAAGACGGTGTGCCATTTGCCGAGACCAAGGTATCGCTGGAATATGTCCGTAAGCTGCTGCAGGAGGTATGCCCCGACAATGACGGTTGCAGCATAGTGGATGGCAGCGGATTATCCTTTTATAATATGATGACTCCCAATGCCCTGTTCGGCCTGCTGAAGTACATCTACAAATCCGAGTATTTCAGCGAGATTCGTGGTGCATTGCCCATTGCCGGACAGGATGGAACCCTGCAGAAACGCTTCAAGAAGACATCTGCGGAACAGCGGTTGTTTGCCAAGACCGGCTCCATTTCCGGAACCTCGGCTCTGGCCGGTTTTGCCTTGTCATCAAACAGCCACATGCTTATCTTCGTCATGATGAACGACGGTGTGCCCCGGGGACAGAGCGCACAGGCCCGGGAACTGCAGGACCAGTTGTGTATGATTATGTGTGAATAAATAAAAAAGGCCTTCCAATCGGAAGACCTTTTATTTATTATAAAGTAATAGCTGTTTCCAGAGCCAGAATCATCATTTCGCGGAAGGATTCCTGACGCTCCTTGGCTGTCAGCTCCTTATGGCTCACAAATGAATCCGAAATGGTCAGCAGACAGGTGGCACGCTTGCCCAGCACATTAGCATTGTGGAACAGGGCAAAACTCTCCATCTCCACGCATTCGGTACCGGTTTCTGCCGCAATAGTCTGCCAGCCGCCCATCTCAGGGCCGGTATAGAAAGCATCGCTGCTGTGCACCTTTCCTAATTTACATGGAATACCCAGTTCACTGGCCTTAGCCAGGATACAGCCGTTCAGCTCGGCATCCGGACGCATGATATGACTTTGGGTACGGTTCATGCAGTAGGCATAGGTGGATTCGCTATAGGCATATTCCGACAGAACCACATCCATCACATCCAGACGGTCGGTGTAACTGCCGGCAGAACCCACACGGATAATGTTCTCCACATCGTATTGGCTGTAAAGTTCGTACGAGTAGATGCCGATGCTGGGCATACCCATGCCGCTGGCCATCACACTTACCGGCACACCTTTATAAGTACCGGTGTAACCCAGCACGTTTCTCACCGATGTGACCAGTTTGGGATTCTCTAAGAAATTATCTGCAATAAACTTAGCTCGCAGAGGGTCGCCAGGCATGAGGACAGTCTTGGCAAAATCGCCCTTTTGGGCATTGATGTGAGGTGTTGACATGATACTAAATTTTGAGTTTTTGCAAAGATAACGAAAATGGATTAAACCTCCAATTAATTTTTTTGGAAAAATTTTCGCTAGAAATATCGTAGATTCAATGTTTTGTATTACCTTTGCAACCCGGAAAAACAACTAAAGCATTATCAATATGACAAAAGCAGAATTAGTAAAGCAGATCTCTAAAGAGACAGGCGTTGAGAATAACGTAGTCATGACCGTAGTTGAGTCATTGATGGAGTGTGTTAAGAAGGACATGAGCGAGGGCAACGAGGTGTTCCTGCGTGGCTTCGGTAGCTTCATCCTGAAGAAGCGTGCTCAGAAGACCGCTCGTAACATCACTAAGAATACTTCAGTGATTGTTCCAGCACACAACATCCCATTCTTCAAGCCAAGCCCAGAGTTTAAGTCTGCAGTAGAGGGTACTGAGATTAAGGACTAATTCCTTTCATCTCAAAAAAAAAGGAGTCAAACTCGTGTTTGACTCCTTTTTTGCGTTTTACAGGTTCTTGTCCATAAACTCGAATTTGGTCAGGAACGCGTTCTTCATGCGTTCAATGGCCTGTTCGTATGTCATCTTCTCATCACCGTTCTCACTGTTGTTGATAGGCCACATCTTGATGTTGACCGATTCCGACACACCTATTTCCTTCACCTTCTGGTCGATGTACTTAGGCAGTTCCTGGAACTTGCCTTTCAGCATATCCCAACGCTCACGCATACGCTTGCGGTATTTCTCGTCCTTCAGCAGGGCAGGATAGTAGATGGCCTTCTTGCACTGCCACTGGTTGGCAAACTGCGGGCAGAAGCCGTGATAGTCAAAGTCCCATACCGGTCCGCTCATCAGCACACCGTCACGGTCCTTATACATATAGCAGCTGTGAGGGCCGTTCCAGGGATAAGAGCTGTAAGGCTCGGTGTTGGTGGCCAGCTCGTGTACAAAGAACCAGTCGATGGATGAGTCCACATCCAGGTACTTCTCATACTCGTGGTTCTGCAGGCGGGTCTCGTCGGCCAGAATGTCCTCCAGTTCCGTGATATAGTTCTTCATATAGGTAAAGGCGGCCGATGACAGTTCCTCCTCATCAGGCTGCTTGAACTGGAAGGGAAGATTGAATTTGGTGGATTTGAACTTGTTTACCTCGTCAAAATAGGTGTCCAGCTCCATCAGGTAACCGCCCGAGATCAGGCTCTCGTCAGTTTCACCCGGTTCCATCTCTGCAATATCCAGTCGGTTAGGGTCAATCTTAATCTGCTCGCACAGGTAGTAGTTGCCCATCAGCTTGCCGTTCATGACTAGTTCCACGAACTCGCCTCTCACGGTGTAGGCCATATCGGTCTGTTTGGACAGCCAGAATGCCGCATCATTACGCAGCAGGGTTCGGTCCTTCCAGTTGGCCAGCATAATCCAGCGCTTGTGCTTAGGCATCTTCAGGATTTCCGCTTTCTTATCCAGCTTCAGCGCGTATGGCTTCTTCGGATAGTTCCAGGTGGAGTTTCCGCGTCCACGTATACTCAGGGAGCCCTCATAGTCCACGGTACCATCGGCCAGTCGTATGGTCATGGTGGCACCTTCCTGCCATTCCGTCTTGCTCTTCACTTCCGATACGGTCTTGATTTCCACCACAGGCAACCCGGTGTTTCTCACCGTTATGGTGTATTTGCTCTGGGCGGTACCGTTTACGGTATTCAGGGTTACCGGCTTACTGAAATCCACCGGTGTCTGTCCGCTGATCACTTCCGTATTACCCACTTTCAGCGAACCTTTGGTCAGTTTGAAGGTAGGCACCAGCTGGGTAAAATCACATACTCCCGGCAGGAACAGCGATATTTCATGACTGTTGAAGTCGATGTCCGCATTTACTCCATTGATGGAAAATGACAGAAGCAGTGAAGGATCATCCTCAGGAACGACCGGTTCCTCTTTGCTGGAGCTGCAGCCTGCGGCCAGGATGAACAGCATGACCAGGCACAGGAATGAGCTCCAATTCTTAATAAAACATTTCAACATTTTTTCTACTTTAATTTATTTTGGTACAAAAATAAGAAGAAATCACGTCATTTCCGATTATTATGATTATTTTTGTATCGCAATCGAACAATCTAAAAGACAAACTATGAGGAATATGATGCTCATTGGGGCTGCACTGGCCCTGTTTGTGATGGCCCCAGAGGCACAAGCACAGAAAAAGAAGGCTCCATCCATTTATCACAAGGGATGGATTGATTTCAACAAGAACGGCAAGATGGATGTGTACGAGGATGCTTCACGCAACATTGACGAGCGTGTGGAGGATCTGCTGTCACAGATGACCCTGGACGAGAAGTCCATGCAGTTGGTTACCCTTTACGGCTACGGACGTGTGCTGAAGGATTCCCTGCCTACTGCCCGTTGGAAGGAAGAGGTGTGGAAAGACGGTATTGCCAACATCGATGAGATGCTGAACGGTGTGGAGGGTGCTGCCAAGCGCCTGGATCTGACCTATCCTTATCATATTCATGTGGATGCCTTGCACAAGGTGCAGAAGTTCTTCGTGGAGGAGACCCGTCTGGGTATTCCTGCCGAGTTCACCAACGAGGGTATTCACGGATTGAACCATCCTAAGGCCACTCCACTGCCTGCACCTATCTCTCTGGGCAGTACCTGGAACCGTGATCTGATTCACCGTGCCGGAACCATTGCCGGTACCGAGGCTAAGCTTTTAGGTTATCATGCTGTCTATGCACCTATCCTGGATTTGGCACGCGACCCCCGTTGGGGACGCACCCTGGAGTGCTACAGCGAGGATCCTTATTTGATCAGCGAGCTGGGTCTGCAGATGGTAAATGGTATTCAGGAACAGGGCATTGCCTCTTGCCTGAAGCATTATGCAGCCTACAGTGTGCCAAAGGGCGGTCGTGACGGTGATGCACGTACCGATCCGCATATCACTCCACGTGAGTTGCATGAGATTTTCATGTATCCATTTAAAAAGGTCATTCAGTTGGGTCATCCTATGGAGGTGATGAGCAGTTACAACGACTGGAACGGCGAGCCTGTTACCGGTTCCCACTATTTCCTGACCGAGCTGTTGCGCGATACTTATGGCTTCAACGGCTATGTGGTGAGCGACAGTGAGGCTGTGGAATACCTGTTCTCAAAGCATAAGGTAGCCGCTACTTACGAGGAGGCAGCCAAGCGTGTGCTGGAGGCCGGTATGAACGTGCGTACCAATTTCTCAAAGCCTAAGACATTTGCCATTCCTACCCGTAATGCGGTGAATCAGGGTATCCTGAGCATGTCAACTGTAGACCAGCGCGTTCGCGAGGTGCTGAAGGTAAAATTCCGCTTGGGTCTGTTTGATAATCCTTATACCGGTGACGGTAAACTGGCTGATGCTCAGGCTGGTTGCGAGTTCCAGTTGCCATTCATCGACGAGGTTCAGAGCCAGGGCATCGTCCTGCTCAAGAACGACAATCTGTTGCCTTTGAAGAAGGAAAGCGTGAATAAGGTGCTGGTCACCGGTCCGTTGGCCGATGAGAGCAACTTCATGATCAGCCGTTACGGCCCTAGCCAGTTGGATTGCATCACCATGCTTCG
>JAZQPA010000083.1:0-5886 GCA_045628125.1 Bacteroidaceae bacterium | reverse complement strand
GGTATCTGGGAACGCAAGCTGCGCCAGATAGAGCGTCATGACTATGAGGCACGTACCTTCCTGGAGGAGTTGAAGGCCATGGTGACTGATATCGTCAACACCGTGCTGGCCGATACGACAAACCGTCGTGTGGCCGTGGCTACCGACGAGGCGGCAAAGCCGAAGAAACCCCGTGCGGCAAAACCTGCGGCACCTAAGGAACCTAAGGCCAAGACAAATGCTCCTAAGCCAGCAGCTGCACCTTCAGCACCGGCAGCAGACGTGACACCGGCAGCACCTCAGCAACCAGAGGCGCCTTCTGCACCAGTAGCATCTCAGCTGCCAGCAGCACAAAAGCAGGCGGCAGCCGTACCATCGGCATCAGCGGCACCTCAACTGGTTCCCAGCGATGCTCTCATCGGGCAACCCTGTCCGGTTTGCGGCAGGGGGCACATCATCAAGGGAAATACAGCTTATGGCTGCTCTGAATGGAGAAACGGTTGTAAATTTAGATTGAATTTCAAATGAAAGTAATAGCAGCACTCGACTCACTGAAAGGTTGTCTGTCGGCATCCGATGCCTGTAAGGCCGTAGCAGAAGGAATTCTGCAGGCACATCCCGATGCAAACGTGGTACTGATGCCCATGTCGGATGGCGGCGAGGGATTGACCGATGTGCTCCGTCAGGCGACGAACGGCCAACGGATAGATGTTCAAGTGCATGGGCCACTGATGGAACCCCTGCAAGCCTATTATGCCATGCTTGGCGACCAGGTTACAGCCGGCATGGAAATGGCCATTACCAGCGGTTTGCCACTGGTTCCCCCATCGCTTCGCAACCCGCTGAACACCACCACTTACGGATTCGGCGAGATGATAGCCGATGCCATGCAAAAGGGTATCCGCCGCTTCATCTTAGGCATTGGCGGAAGTGCCACCAACGATGCCGGATTGGGCATGCTGCAAGCCTTGGGTTACCAATTCTTCGACAAGGACAATCGGCTGATCAGTGAGCCTTTATCGGGCAAGCATCTTATCGATATTGCACGCGTTGATGACAGCGGTGTGAATGCATTACTGAAAGATTGCACATTCACCGTGGCTTGCGATGTGCAGAACCCGCTGTACGGTCCTCAGGGAGCCGCCCATATCTTTGGCCCTCAAAAGGGAGCCGATGCTCCAACTGTAGCCCTATTGGACGAGGGATTAAAGCATTTTGCCCAAGTGACTGCCGCATACACAGGAGCCGATTATGCCCAGAAACCGGGAGCTGGAGCCGCTGGCGGATTGGGATTTGCGCTGACCAGTTACCTGAATGCCACCCTGAAACCGGGAATCGCACTCGTTTTGGATGCCCTTCATTTTCATGAGGAGGTAAAGGATGCCTCGCTGGTCATTACCGGTGAAGGAAAATCGGACAAGCAGACACTGATGGGAAAGGTACCCGCCGGAATCCTGAACGCCTCAAAACCCCATGGCGTACCCGTAGTGCTGATGGCCGGTTGCATTGAGGACGAGGACATTCTGCTCGGTGCCGGTTTCCGTCAAGCCATCAACATCAATGCCGGCAAGGATTATCCGCTGGAAGTGGCCATGAAGCCCGAGGTGGCTTACCAAAATCTTAAGGAAAAAAGCCTTTCTTTATAATAAGGAAAAAGGGCACCACATTTGTGATGCCCCTTATTTTTTTACTTCTTTACAGAGAACTTATACACGCAACGGCTGTAGTACTTCTCACCCGGTTTCAGGTAAGTGTTGCACTCTGGCCAGTTCTTGTTTGGTGAGTCAGGATACTTACCGGTTTCCAAACAGATAGCATGACGCTTGTTGTAGGTAATACCCTTCTTGCCCACTGCGGTACCATCCAGGAAGTTGCCTGAGTAAATCTGAATACCTGGCTCGTTGGTGAATACCTCCATAACGATACCGGTTTCTGGGCACTCCAAACGAGCACAAACCTTTGTCTCATCACCCTTGGTGTTCAGCACCCAACTGTGGTCGTAACCGCCACCGTTCTTAATCTGCTCAAAATCTTCCTTATTGATATCTGTACCCACTGCCTTAGGAGCACGGAAATCCATAGGAGTATCCTCAACAGGAGCAATCTCGCCAGAAGTCATGAAAGTATCATCCACAGGAGTAAAGCCCTCAGCATCAACAGTCAACAGATGATCCAGGATATCACGGTTAGGGTCACCGCTCAGGTTGAAATAAGAGTGGTTGGTCATGTTCAGTACGGTTTCCTTATCGGTGGTACCGCCATAAACGATATCGATGGCATTGTCATCGGTCAGGGTGAAGGTAACAGTAGCATTCACATGGCCAGGGAAGTTCATATCGCCATCAGGAGAATCAATCAGCAACTGTACTGAATTAGAAGTTGTCTCACCGATACCGAAGATTTTGTACTGCCAACCGTCAGGACCTCCGTGCAGGCAGTGACCGTAGTTGTTCTGAGGCAACTGAATGGTTTCGCCGCCAATGGTCAGCTTACCCTGATTGATACGGTTTGCATAACGGCCGATAGACGCACCGAAATCGCTGTTATTTACATCAGGACGATAAGCGCCAACGCTGTCAAAACCCAGAACCACATCCTTCATCTCGCCCAACTTATCTGGAACCATGACAGAAACGATTCTACCGCCCAGATTGGTTACGCAAACCTCCATTCCGTTTGTGTTGGTCAATTTGATCAGGCGTGTCTCCTGACCGTCATAAGAACGCTCGAACAACTCAGGGTTCAATCCTGACATTGTCAGTTCCTCCGAAGCAGTAGCAGATTCCTTGGAACCTGATCCTGCACAAGATGCCAATGCTAACAACAGGCATCCGCCAAATAATAGATTCTTCATTGCTATAATAAAATTAGATATTTGTAGTTATATCGCTCAATAAACACAGGTTCTCCGGCAAATGGCCGGAACGGATACGCCAGGCATCCGGATAAAGATTGTTGGCACGGTTGCCCAGGTTTTTTACCCATCCCAAAGCCACCCCCTGATAGGTCACGCACACATATCCACGGGGAATACCCGCATCCAGCACCACCGCCTCTTTTCTCAGGTAAGCGATGGCTTGCGGATAAGTCAACTCTGCCATAGGGAACACATTATTCCTCTCCTCCGACATGGCCAAGGCATGCTCAGGAATGACATCCTTTCCCTTGATACCAGCAACAGGCACACCCGCCTGAATGACGTTCAACTGATCAGAGAACTGCTCCCAGCATTCCTGCCACTGTTTCTGCAGAGCCATGACCCTATCGTCGTGCCAGAAGAAGAAATATTTGTCTGTATCATTCAGCCAGTTCCGGCAATCCTTAGGAATAGGCAGCTCCTTGGTTTTCTTCTTGTTCTTTCGCTTTTTCCGCGAGGTGGATTCATCGCTATCCGGCTTACGGAGCACCGCCATGAACAAACCTTCGCCACGTGTCTTATGCGGCATGAAACGGTAAACCGGAAAGGCACAATCCGAAGCCAACGAGGAGGTAATGCCCCACTCTTTCTGCACCGGTACGGAAAGAATTTCGGCATCGAAAGTATCGTGCATCCATTTCACATTACCCTCATTCTCATGCAAATTGAACGTACAGGTGGAATACACCAGCAAACCGCCCGGTTTCAGTGATTCCCATACATTCATCAGAATCATGCGCTGACGCTCCACACACTGAAATACATTATCCGTGCTCCATTCCTGTATGGCCACCTCGTCCTTACGGAACATACCCTCACCGGAGCAAGGTGCATCCACCAGTATGAAGTCGAATATCTGACCCAATTCCGCAAAAGCATCCGCTCCATTGCTGGTCACGATCACATGAGGATTTCCCCACTTGGTCATATTCTCTGCCAGAACATTGGCACGGGAACGCACAAACTCATTCGACACCAACAAACTTCCATCGGGCAAGTTATCGCAAAGCAATGTACTTTTACCGCCTGGTGCCGCACACATATCCAGCGCCACAACCGGCTTATCCACATGAGTGCGCACCACCTGGGAGAGAAACATGGAAGATGCCTCCTGCACATAATAGGTGCCGGCATGGAAAAGAGGGTCGAATGTGAACGAGGGACGTTTCTCCAAATAATAGGCATTGAGGCACCACGGAACGGGTGTAAATGAATCAACCGGTAAAGACCTACCCTTCCGGCTGTTGATACGCACACTGACCGAAGGCTCTGTCATTAATGCGTTCTGGAAAGACATATATTCATCTTCCCCCAACAGTGCTTTTGTGCTTTCAACGAAAGATACAGGTAAGTCCATCTAATTGATTTCTTAATTCTTTGCAAAGATAGTTTGATTTTTGTAAATTTGCAACCAAAACAGACAACACATGAAACAATATCTTGATCTCGTTAACCGCATTCTAACTGAAGGAGTAGAAAAGGGCGACCGTACAGGAACCGGAACAAAAAGTATCTTTGGCCACCAGATGCATTTCAATCTGGAAGATGGTTTTCCATTGCTGACCACCAAAAAGGTGTTTCTGCGTGGTATTATTGAGGAATTACTGTGGTTCATCAAAGGTGATACCAACAAGCACACCCTACAGGAAAAGAACGTTCATATTTGGGACGGCTGGGGTGATGACGAGACAGGAGAATTAGGTCCTATCTACGGTTATCAGTGGCGTTCATGGCCAGATTACAATGGCGGTCATATCGACCAGCTGACACAAGCCATTGAAACCATCAAGAATAATCCTAATTCAAGACGTATCATTGTCTGTTCATGGAATGTAGCTCAGATTGAGCAGATGGCATTGCCTCCATGCCATTGCTTCTTCCAGTTCTATGTGGCTGACGGCAAGTTGAGCCTTCAGTTGTACCAGCGTTCAGCTGATACATTCCTGGGAGTTCCGTTCAACATCGCATCCTATGCCCTTCTGCTGATGATGGTGGCTCAGGTTACCGGATTGAAGCCTGGAGAATTTGTGCATACTACCGGTGACACCCACATTTACCTGAATCATCTGGAGCAGGTCAACCTGCAGTTGTCACGTGAGCCAAGAGCACTGCCAAAGATGAAGATCAACCCAGAGGTAAAGAGCATTTTCGATTTCAAATATGAGGACTTCCAGTTGGAGGGCTATGATCCATGGCCAGCCATCAAGGGAGCTGTATCTATCTAGATTATGGCTAAGATTTCCGTTATCGCTGCCGTTGCCCAGAACAGAGCTATCGGCTTTGAGAATAAATTGCTGTATTGGTTGCCAAACGACCTGAAGCGTTTTAAGGCACTGACCACTGGCCATACCATTGTGATGGGCAGAAAGACTTTTGAATCATTTCCAAAGGGAGCACTTCCTAACCGCAGAAATGTAGTTCTGTCACGTAATGCCGCACTGCAGTTGCCTGGTGCTGAGTGTTTCACCTCCTTAGAGGATGCACTGAAATCGTGCCAGCCAGACGAACATATCTATATCATTGGCGGTGACAGTGTGTATCAGCAAAGCATGGACATTGCCGATGAGCTGTGCCTCACCCTTGTAGAAGACACTCCAGCGCAAGCTGATGCCTTTTTTCCTGTTGTAGATCCAACCGTTTGGAAAGAAACGTTTATAGAAAAACATTCTGCTGATGAAAAACACCAGCAGAACTATACATTTGTAAACTACGAAAGAATCTAATTAATCGTTTGGCAGAATTGGGAACTGACGCTTGATGGCTTCATGGAATGAAATGATGGTTTCTGAGCGTGAAAGTCCCAATGGCTGCAGTTTATCATGAATGATGCTCAGCAAATGGTGATTATTGCGGGCATAAATTTTCAAGAACATGTCATAGCTACCTGTTGTGAAGTGACATTCCACCACCTCGGGTATCTTCTCCAGTTCCTGAACAACCTCGTCAAACTGTTCCGGGTTTCTCAAAAACAAACCGACATAAGCACAAGT